>NZ_JAUFPZ010000002.1:2161071-2462857 GCF_030409505.1 Zunongwangia endophytica
AAAACCCATGCACTTTCGCTAAGCTTTTTTGAAGGTGTAGATAATTTTAGACCATCAGCTTGCAAATCAAATTGAACTTCTTCTTCATTACCTAAGAAGTTTGCATTTACGATAGAGAATTTCTCGTTAGCAGATGATTCTGAAAAAGATTTTAATAACACCTCTTTATTACTTCCCGGCCATCCTAAGAAAATAACATAAACAGCATCTCCTTTTCTAGTATATCGAACATCTTGGGCGGTATAAGTGATTTTATCCAAAAACATTCCCGATTTTTCCTGTTTTGTAGGGCCTTCCCCGTAAACATTCCAGGTATCAGTATCGTAAATAGCTTCTCCGTTAACCTCTAGCCACTTACCGATTTCCAACAAAATTTGTTGTTGATTTTCAGGAATTACACCATTAGCCATAGGTGAAACGTTCAACATTAAAGCACCGTTTTTACTTACAATATCAGCTAGCAAATCAATAATTTCGTCTGAAGTTTTTAATCCAAGATCATTGGTATAACTCCAGCTTCCCACAGATACAGTTTCATCTGTTAACCAATATTCTTCGGTTTTCTGGTTCATTCTACCTTTTTCGAGATCTTCCAGACTTACCGATTTAGGTAACTCTCCTTCTTTATGAGTAATAACGACCTCTTTATTATTCTTTTCAGCATAATTAAAATAATCGGCTACAAATTGTACTTTGATCGAATCTGGAATTTTATCCAGTTTACTATCAAAATAGATCAAATCTGGACCATATTGATGAATTACCTCATGAAGTTCTGATAACCAATTTTTGTAAAATTGCTTTTTTGGAATATTCCCATACATGATGCTTATCAAAGAATCTTGTGATGAGGTTGGCATTTCTGGATCGTAAGGAAAATACGAAGTATCATCCTCCCATTTTGTAGAATCTTGCTGAAATAATTGTAGTGTTCTTGCTTTGTGGAAAGAAGTGATAAACTTCATCCCATTGCCATGAATAGCTTTCTCAAGCTCTCTAACCAAATCGCGATGCGGTCCCATATCTGCTGCATTCCAAGGATTGGTTTCACTGTCCCAGTTGCTCCAGCCATCGTGATGTTCTGCTACGATTCCGGCAAATCTTGCTCCAGCCTTTTTGAATAATTTCGCCCATTCTTCAGCATTAAACTTTTCAGCTTTAAACATGGGTACAAAATCGTGATAACCAAATTCTGATGGTTCGCCGTATGTAGCTACATGATGTTTATATTCATCACTGCCTTTAATATGCATATTTCTGGGATACCAGTCGTTCGCATAAGCAGGTACAGAAAGAACTCCCCAATGGGCGTAAATACCGAACTTGGCTTTCTTAAACCAATCTGCGGCTTCATTGTATTTCGCTAGAGAATCCCAATCTGCTGCATATTCTTTTGATGCGGCTGTATCCTTTTCTGCTGAACTCGTTTTCTTGTCATTTTTACAAGACGCAAAAATAATTAAGCATGAAAATAACCAATATTGGAGAAATTTTGATTTCATAATTACTGAATTGTGATCTCTAGTTCCCCTAAAATATTTCTGGAACTATTTCCTAATTTCAATTTATATGTACCCGGTTCTACTACCCAATCTTTTGATGAAACGTCGTAATAAGCAAGCTCTTTTACCGGAAGTTGAAGATTTACTGAAGTATTTGCTCCTGCTGAAACCTCAACTTTTTTGAAGGCTTTTAGTTCTTTATCAGCTCTCTCAACACTACTTTGTTTTTTAGATACATATACCTGAACCACTTCTTTTCCAGCTAACTTTCCTGTATTTTCAACATTTAGATGTATTGAAATTGTATCGTTTTCAGTATACATTTTCTCGCTAGTTTCAATTTCAGAAAAATTGAAATCTGTATATGAAAGTCCGTATCCAAAAGGATAAAGCGGAGCTATATTTTTAGTATCAAACCAACGGTATCCCACTAATATTCCTTCGTCATAACTTACTGTTTCATCACCAGGAAAACTGTTAGTAGCATGGGCTGGAGAATCTTCCAGCTTTTTAGGCATTGTCCACGGTAATTTACCTGAAGGATTTACATCTCCTAATAAAACATCTGCTAACGCATTTCCTCCTTCTGAACCATTGAACCAACTCCAAACTAAAGCTGAAGATTTTTGACTAATCTCGTCTATATCGTATGGTGCTCCAGCAATCATCACAACGATGGTATTTGGATTTGCTTCTAATACTTTTTCTATCAATTCTTTTTGACCAAATGGTAAATCTAGACTTGCACGGTCTGAAGCTTCTGTTTCGTAATCTCTATTAGAACCGGCAAATATGATTGCAGCATCTGCATTTTTAGCAGCATTCACCGCTTCTTCTACCAATTTGGGATCAAGTTCGTCGATAGTTACAGGACCACTAAGCGTAACATCTCCTAATTTTGCTTTTTCAGTTTTAGAATAACGCTCTTCGTATCCCTGGGCAAATTGAATATTCACCGATTTTGGTAAACGATTTTTCAATCCTTCCAGTGGAGTAACTTCACGTTTCGTTTTTACACCAGCACCAAATCCTCCCAGTGCATTTTTCTTCTTTGCATTATCACCAATCACAGCCAAAGTTTTAATTCCGCTAGCTTTTAATGGCAATAAGTCATTTTCATTTTTCAACAAAACAACCGATTCTGCTGCAATATTATAGGCATCTTTAAAATGCGCTTCTGTGCTTATACTTCCCTTTTTGCGATCATCAGATCCCATACTTTTTACAGAATACATTACACGAAGCACACGTTTTACGTGCTTATTAATTTCTTCTTCAGAAATCTCTCCGGCCTTCGCAGCGTCAATAAGCGGCTGAGCTAGAAAATATTTATCGAAATCTTTAGGCGTTCCCATTTCAATATCAAGTCCGCTTTCTAAAGAATTTACAGTAGTATGTACTGCAGCCCAATCTGAGATCACTACACCTTCAAATCCCCACTCATCCCTAAGAACCTGATTCAGCATATAATCATTCTCACAAAGATATTCGCCTCTAAATTTATTGTAAGCACCCATCATAGAATAAGCATGCGCTTCTTTCACAGTAGCTTCAAAAGCTGGTAAATAGATTTCACGCAAAGGTCTTTCAGCGATTTTCACATTAACATAATCGCGATGTGTTTCCTGATTATTCGCGGCAAAGTGCTTTACACATGCAGCTACATCATTATCTTGAATACCTACAACAAAAGGAACAGCGAGTTTTTTATTCAGAAATGGATCTTCTGTAAAATATTCGTAAGTACGACCACCTAGCGGTGTACGGATAATATTGATGGCCGGCGATAGAAGCACATCTTTACCACGAGCTCTTGTTTCCTCGCCTACGCTATTCCCAAAGGTATAAGCAAGCTCTGGATTCCATGTTGCCGATAAACCGGCACCAGCAGGATAGTAGGTCGCATAATCATCATCAAGACCTAATGGTGTCCAGGATTCTTTTTCCAATTCTTCTCGCACTCCTAAGGGACCGTCTGCCATCTTTAGCTCTGGAATATCCAAACGCTCTACTGCTGCGGTAGCAAACATGCTATTACCATGTAAAAGTCCGGTTTTTTCTTCCAATGTCATTTCAGCAATAAGCTCATCTATTTTGGAATCAAAATCTTTAGTAACCGGTTTTCCTAAATATCTTTTTTCTGTACTCTCATTTTGGTCATTTTTAACAAGCTTTTTATCGCCTTTACAGGCCATAAAATTCAGAAAAAGACTCAAACTAAAGACAGTTATTATTTTAGATTTAATTTTCATATAAAATCAGTTTATAAACGCTATAAAAGCTTTTATTTTTTAATTGGTATGGTTCTATTATTGTTTCTTAAATCTGATTGCCGCTCCACCACTCTCGCCAAGCTTCAATGTTAGGCTATCACCAGCGTTTACTTTTTTCTTATTAATAGCGACTGCTGTTGGATTGTTTTCCTGCCCGGTGCCAGGTGCATCAGCATAAATTTGTGCTTCGTAAGTTGCTCCTTCATCTAGAAAATCAAGAGTTATTTCTAAATTTCGGGATTCTTCGTTGGTAATGCTACCTAAATACCAATCCTCGCTAGCTATATCTTTTCTTACGGTAGTGATGTATTTTCCAATTTCGCCATTTAGAACTTTAGTATCCTCCCAATCGGTAGGGACATCGGTAAGAAATTGAAAAGCCGGTTTATCTACATAATTTTCAGGAAGATCGGCCAACATTTGCAAAGGAGAATATAGAACCACCATTAATGCTAACTGCTTAGCTGTAGTACTATGCACTCTTCTTCCCGGGTAACCTTGTTTTACTTCTACATCGAAAACTGCAGGAGTAAAATCCATAGGTCCCGCAAGTAAGCGTGTAAA
This sequence comes from Zunongwangia endophytica, assembly GCF_030409505.1. NCBI lineage: Bacteria > Pseudomonadati > Bacteroidota > Flavobacteriia > Flavobacteriales > Flavobacteriaceae > Zunongwangia > Zunongwangia endophytica. The sequence continues at coordinate 2,165,411 of NZ_JAUFPZ010000002.1, forward strand.
AGGTAGTATTGCAGTATGTGATGGCGGATTCCCATCACTCCACGCGTTGTACTCCTGTCCTCGGGCACCTTCACGCGCCATCATATTAGGATATGTTCGACGCTCTCCGGTATCTTTTATAGGTTCGTGGAAATAAACTTCCAGCCCATATTCTGCAGCCTTTTTCACCACATATCTAAAATAATTAACGCCGTACTGGCCATGATGCCATTCTTTCATATTCAGCTTAGAACCTACATGACCAATTTTTACGGTGTGAATTCCTCGTTCTTTATATAAAGCAAAAGCGGAATCTATCTGACTCAAATAATTCTCAAGATTAGATCCTGTTTCGTGATAACCAACAATCTCTACTCCATTTTCAGCAGCATAATCAGTAACCTCTTTAAGATCAAAATCATCAGCGTCTTTAGTAAAACTAAACTGATGCATTGCATTTTCGTACCAGGAAGGCGTCCAACCTTTATTCCATCCTTCAATTAAAAGATGATCTATTCCTAACTTATTAGAATAGTCTACATACTGTCTTGCATTTTTTGTAGTAGCACCTTGCTTTTCTCCTTCCCAAAAAGAAAATTTACCAATATGCATACCCCACCATATTCCTAAATATTTAAATGTCTTTATCCAACTAGTATCTGCTATTGCATTGGGTTCATTCAAGTTTAAAATCAAATAACTTGTAATTAAATCTGTAGGTTTAGAGGCTATTTGCAAGGTTCTCCATGGTGTTGTAAAAGATTTGGTAGTCCTTACTTTTACTCCATCTGCCCAAGGGACTAAATCTGTTTTAAGTGTCGTACCATTGGTATGCGCCAAAGTAGTACTGGCAAAATCTATAAGATTAGCTTCATGAAAACTGATAGCTAATCCACTCTCACTCTCAATGGTTAGCGGAGTATGGACGGTATCTAGGGTACTCACTTTAGAATCTGTAAATAGATTCTCATAGCGTTGCTCGTCGTAAGCAGGGATCCACCACGCCTTGCCATCATCTGCAAGATTAAAAGTGGTAAGCTCGTCCATTATAAAAATACTGTCTTTGATACCTTGCTCTGGGAAAACATATCTAAATGCAATACCATCATCAAAAGCACGAAATTCAATATCTAATTTTCGCTGTTTTTCAGCGTTTTCTTTTAGATGAACAGTAAGCTGATTATAGTGATTTCTAATCTCATGCTTTTCTCCCCATACCTGTTGCCAGGTTTCATCCTCTGAAGATTCTTCAACATCAATAATCTCTAGGTTATGCTGAAGACTATCGCCATCTTTAAAGACGAAACCCATTTCTGAAGGTAAAATAACTTTCGTTTCACCATGATTTACAGCATATTTCGGGGAATTTCCGTCTAAATTGAAGGTTATACTATTTTCGCCTTTTGGAGAATCTAAAGTATAAGACTGTTTTTTTTCTTGCGACGTGCAGCAGAGAAATAGCAAGTTTGCCGCAATAATAAGGGGTATTTTATTGTACATTGTAAATGGATTTTTATCTTAATTTTTTACTACGGAATTCATCTAATATCAGTTGAAGACTGTAAGTAAGATTTCAGGTTTTCGGGGTTATTTTATTATTGTTTCTGTTTTGAAATTGATTTTGTCTGATAAAGGATTTTGCTTCAGCTGATATAAATTCCCATCTTTTTCAACTGAAATATTTTCTAATTTTTTTCCGTCAGGTAAATAAATTTTTCCGGTGGCTGAATTGGTTGTCTTATCAGCAAACACCTGAAGATCCAAATTAGTCCAGTCCATATCTTTAGTAGATTGTGCTAGTTTGATATGCGGTAAAATGGTTCCGTTTTTAACCAAAGCTATTATCGCGATATCGCCAGCCTCGATCGTATGCCATCCACCTTGATAAACTTTATGCGTTTGATAATCTATCCAGGTGCCTTTTGGTAAATACACATCTCTGGAAGTTTCTTCTTCGAATAAAGGAGCTACCAGCATGCTTTCGCCAAATAAATATTCATTATCAATAAGCCAGGATCCGGCATCATCGGGATATTCTACAAATAATGCTCTCATCATTGGAAGTCCTTTCTCTGAACTTGCTTTAGCCTGTGCGTAGATATAAGGCATAAGTTTATACCTCATATTATCTGCATTTCTAAAATCTTTCAAGAAACTTTTGCTGTATTCCCAAGGTTCTGTTGGTGGCTCCCCGTGACTTCTTACATGTGACGATAACATTCCAAATGGCGTCCATCTTCTGTAAATATTTTCAGGAGATTTGGTTACAAAACCACCAACATCGTGGCTCCAAAAGCTAAAACCACTAAGTCCTAAGGACAAACCACCTCTTAAGGTTGCAGACATTGCCGAATTTGTAGTGGCAGCATCACCACCCCAATGTAAAGGATAACGTTGGCTCCCCGCCCAGGTACTTCTTGCCCATATTAGCGTATAGCCATTAATTTTTTTAGTAATTTCTGCAACTGCTTTATTGTAGCGTAATGGGAATAGATTGTGTTCGTAAAAACCTGTTCTTCCCGAATGATAGATACCGCTAAAAGGTGCTGCTTCTCCAAAATCTACTTTAAAGACACTTACTCCAAGATCCAGCAGATGTTTCAGTTTTCCCTGATACCATTCTACGGTTTCGGGATTCGAAAAATCCAGTATAGCATCTTCGTAAGGGATATTTCCTTTTCGATCTTTAACCGCATAGTTATTATCTACGATTTCATTAAAAAGAGTGTTTTTAGGTGTAAAGTATGGTAATTGCCATAGACTTACATGAAATCCATCCTCCTTCATATCTGCCATCATGGCTTCAGGATCATCAAAACGTTCCTTAGCAAATTCGTAATTATTTCTCCAATCAACATCAAACCAGCCCGTATCGAAGTGGATTACATCACTTGGGATTTCATAGTCTCTAAGGTTTTTAGCTACTTCACGGCCTTCTTTTTCAGAAAAATAAGTTATTCTACTCATCCAAAAACCAAAAGACCAAAGTGGTGGCATTGCGGCTTTACCTGTTAGATCTGTATATTCATCCAAAATATCTTTAGGGTCTCCCAGGAAGAAAAACAAATCTGCAACATCATCGCCAAGCATCATCTTATTTGCTGCATTAAAATATTTCCCAAAGTCTACCGTAATTGGAGTCGAAGTATGCATAAATACCCCATAGCCTCGACTACTCATATAAAAAGGAATAGGTTTATACATGGTTTCGTTTTGTACCCCATTAGCATCATCGGTATATAAAACTACTTTTTGACCGCGCTTGTTGAATTGGGTGAAAGATTCTCCACATCCAAAAATTTTCTCATCTGGTTGAAGACTAAAAACCGGACTAAAACTTCTGGAATAATCACTATTTCTCCTTACAAAAGAAAAAGGAAGTACCGGTGTATACGTATTTTGAACATCTGAATTATGCAACGTACTGGTTAATAGCTTCCCGTTTTCATCATAGATATTTACGTGCCATGGTTTAGCTATGATTTCTACTTTACCGTGCTCACTTTTAAATTGATGTCCTTCGTCTATTTTTGAATAATCCCATAATTCAGGGTGATTTGGAGCAGTACCATCAACCAACATAAGAGAAGTTTCTGGTTGATTGAATTGCGGACCGGAAGTCATTTTTAAGCGAACTGTACGATCTGAAACAAACTGAATTTCAAAAGGAAGTTCAGGCGCTTCTGCGTATTCTGTAGCAGGAAATTCATTAGCAGCAACGGTATCTGGCTTCATCAACATATTATTGAATGCCTGTCGCGTTTGATACTCGTAACGCTTATATTTTAAAGTTCCTTTTCCTGTTTTAGGATTAAAATCCATCAACTCATCAGCGAAATAAAAAGTATTCTGATAGTTTTCAAAATCCTTACTTACATCTACGGGTTCGTTCAAAACATCTGCATTCTGAACTTGTGAAAATCCCAAAGAACTAATTCCTAATGCTACCGATAGCATTATCTTTAAAGGACTAGGGTAATTTTTAAACGTTTTAAAGATCATTGAGTACACTATTTATTTTTCGATTGTATGATTACTGAAGTTTTTTCTAAACCTTCAGCAGTTGCAGTTAATTTTAATGTTCCGGCTTCTTCATCAGCTTTCAGGATCACTAGGCATTTTCCGTTTAGGGCAGTATGCTCGGTTCCTTTGAAAGATTGATGATTAGTGGGATCGCCGCTAGCAACTCCATAAATTTTTCCAGGTCCTTCTAAGCTGAAGGATATGTTATGATTCGCTCTAGGAACAATGTTGCCTTGTTTATCGGTAATGGTTACCGTAACAAATGATAAGTCTTTTCCATCTGCTTTTATTGTTTTTCGATCTGGCGATAGCACTAATTTTTCCGCACTACCTGCAGTTTCAATAATGGTTTCTTTGACGATTTTTCCTTCTTTTCTAGAAACCGCCTTAAGTGTTCCTGGCTGGAAGGGGAAACGCCACATCACATGAAGATCGTCGTCTTGCTTCCGTTTAGTTCCTTTGGATTCTCCATTCAGAAACAATTCAACTTCATCTGCATTATTGTAATAAGCCCAAACATCTACAGTTTTTCCTTTTTCCCAATTCCAATGTGGTAAGACATGAAGAACGGTGTCTTTAGACCATTCACTTTTATACATGTAATACACATCTTTAGGGAAACCTGCTAAATCAATAACTCCGAAATAAGAACTTCTGGAAGGCCACTCATAAGGTGTAGGCTCTCCTAGATAATCAAAGCCTGTCCAGATATAAAATCCAGAAAGGAAATCGTTCTTTTTAATGATTTTCCAACTGGTTTCGTGCAACGATCCCCATGGTGTACGCACCTGATCGAATGCAGAAACTGTATTATCTTTATTACCCCCAGTAAACTTTTTATCCCAGCGTACCGGCCAAATTTTGGTTGTATCTGAAGGAAATTCGTAATAGCCTCTGGTTTGTAGACCAGAAGTTGTTTCGGTGGCAATAAATGGTGTATTTGGAAAATTCAGTTGGTGTTTCTCCCAAGTTTGATGAGCATAATTATAACCTATAATATCCAAAGCTCCTGAACCTGCAAGCGCATTAGGTTGATCTGCAGTTTCTTCAAATTGTATGGTAACCTCTTCATCAGAAACATGTACTGGCGGATTCATACCTGCTGTAACCGGTCTGGTGGTATCCATGCTCTTCACCACTTCAGATAACTCATTACCTATTTTAGCACCTTCTTCACTCCATTGCTCCTGAATTTCGTTACCGATACTCCACATAAAAACACTGGCATGATTGCGATCTCTTTTAATTAGATCTCTTAAATCTTTCTCGTGCCATTCTTCCCAATATTGGCTATAATCGCTTTTAGTTTTAGATTTAGTCCACATATCAAAAGCTTCGTCCATTACGATGAATCCCATTTGATCACATAAATCAAGTAATTCTGGAGCTGGCGGGTTATGTGCTGTTCGTATACCGTTGACGCCCATCTCTTTTAGAATTTCTAACTGGCGTTCTATGGCGCGAGTGTTGATCGCTGCTCCTAACGGTCCAAGATCATGGTGGAGACAGACACCGCGAATTTTTAAGGATTTTCCATTTAAGATAAAACCCTTTTCTAAGTCAAATTTAAAATCGCGAATCCCAAATTTGGTTTCGTAGCGGTCTAAAACTTCATCTCCCTGAATTATATTTACTTGCGCTGTATATAGGAAAGGCTTATCTACAGACCATAATTTTGGATTTGTAATCGTAAGCTGTTCTTCTACTTCATTCTCATTATTTGAAGATATCTGAAATTCTGAACCTTTGGTTTTAGTGATAAGCTTATCGCCGTTCAGTATCTTTATTTCAACAGAAATATTCTTTTTTGCAGAAAATTGGTTTGCAATCTTAGCTTTGATATTTACAACGGCTTCTTCATTATTGATTTCAGGAGTGGTCACAAAGGTTCCCCATTGTGGGACATGTACTTTATTCAACTTTTTAAGCCACACGTTTCTATAAATACCGCTGCCCGAATACCATCTGGAATTTGGCTGATCGTTATTATCGGCTTTTACCAAAATAACATTCTCTTCCTCTCCAAATTTTAAATATCTGGTAATATCATATTCAAAACCGATATATCCATTAGGGCGTTTACCAAGATTGGTTCCGTTGATCCAAATCTCGCTATTCTGATAAACTCCGTCGAATTGAATTTTGAATACAGAAGAACTATCTTTAGCTGAAATTGCGAAGCTTTTTTTGTACCAGCCGATACCGCCACGAAGTGCTCCACCACCTACACCGGTAGGGCTATTCTCATCAAAATCTTTAGAAATACTCCAATCATGGGGTAGATTGACATCATCCCAACTATCTGAGTCTAATATCTTTTTGATATTGGTTATATCTTCGTTCTGTTGAAATTCCCATCCTTCTGTAAATAAGACTTTACGATCCTCAAAGTCAGATGTCGTAACCTGACTATTACAGGAAAGAAAACACAATACGAATAAAATAAATATTCCAGTAGAGAAGTAACGAGTAATGTACTGTTTCAAAGCAATCATAGTTAGTTTATAGAAAACCGGTAGATTTTGTTGCTACCGGTTTATTGATATCTATTCCTTTGGTCTGTAGTGGAAAACGATCTGAGCCATGCCTTCTCCAGTTCTGGATTGATCACGAACTACTGCTAATCTTAATGAATTGTTTGAAATCTCAACTACATTTACAGAAGTCCAGTTACTCACATCGCCATAATAATCACCTCCGTAAAGTAACTCTACACCACCATTGAATCTTATTCTATGATTGTCGATGTTATAATTAAAAGTTCCTGCTGAACTTGTTTGGCTATCAGAATTTAATGCCGTTTGTGTTACAGATACATTGTAACCACCATCAAGATTAAATGAAATTTCTCCCCAATCTTTATTTTCCATTACCCATTCGTTACCAGCATAATCTGGAAACCAGTTCCAATAATCTGCTCCGCTTTCGTTATGGGGGTAGTCCAAACCTGCCCATCCAATAGGATTAGCCATATCTAAAACCCAGGTTTTTCCTTCAACACCATTGGTTAGCATTGCCCACTCGTCTGCGCTAAAATATTCTTCATCATTTGATGATACTTCTACGGTAACAGGATCGGCTTCAACCGGGCCACCTTTAGTGTAAGCGGTATAGTAAACGTTGTAAGTACCAGCAAAAGGAAAGGTTATACTTAAACTATCCTCATTAGATGTACCTATTTCATTTCCTTCGGAATCAGAATAACTCCAGTAGGAGATAAAGTCTGATTCTATGCTACGAAGATGTATCTCATTGTCATTTCCATCAGCCTGAGTTACCATGAAATTTAGCTGATCACCTTCTAACGCTACTTCTGGAAAGCTATATTCATCTTGGCAAGAAGCCAGCAACAAACCGAATATTGCAAGTACGATGTAATTAATATTTTTCATAATTTCTTGAATTTAAATTAGAATTACCAACCTGGATTTTGCTCTATAGCTCCATTAGATAAAAGAATTTGAGATTGTGGAATTGGAAACCATCCATTAGTTTCAGTTCTAAAGGTCACGTCGAATTGTGCACCGTCACCAGAATTATCAATCGCCTGTTTTGCACGATCTAATCCCCAACGAATAAGGTCGAAATAGCGCTTTCCTTCTAAAGCAAGCTCTAGCCTTCTTTCTTCCATTATATTCTCTTTGGTTACAGCTATAGAATGATCATCGTCTTGAAATGCTCTCGCTCTTACGCGGTCTAAACAATCCTTAGCAAATCCCTGATCGCTATCCATATTCAATTCTGCAGCCATTAATAATACATCTGAAAAACGGATCACTGCAAAATCTTCGTAACCATCAATTTGAATATCACCACCATTTGCTGCTACTACTGCTTCCCCAGCTTCATTAGTAATAGGTGCATATTTTTTCCAGGATAATCCTGTATGCTGGCGTTGGCTACGTACATCGTTATCAAATTCCAGCCCTTCTTCTTCGTAGTTAATTATTGTAGCATCACGTCTTGTATCACCTATTTGGTAGGCATCGTATAGTTCAGGATTTACCGGAGCACCTCCCCAACCGTAAGCGTATGGGCCTAAATTACTTCCTCGGGTTGCAATATTTACCTGAAAGCGATTTCCTTCGTTAAGTCCCCAATCTCCATTACCGGAACCATTAAATCGAATTGCCCAAACCATCTCAGCATTGCCTTCACCTACATAATTATCGATAGAAGAGGCAAGCCAAAGCCTTGAGAAATCTTCAATTAGTTCGTGACCACTATTATTTACGACATCATTAATATAGATTGTTGCTTCTTGTTTAGAAACGACTCCGGCCAAATCTGAAGTCTCATAATAATCGGTATAAAATAAGAATGTTTTAGCTAAGTAAGCTTCAGCTGCCCATTTTGTAACTCTACCATAATCTGCACTATTATTTAAGCTGTAATTGTCATCGCTTAGATTATCTGCGGCAAATTTGAAATCTTCGGCTATCAGTGCGTAGGTTTCTTCCGCCGGAGCTCTTGGACTTTCAAATTCTTCTGGACTTAAAGAGTGATCTAAAGGCACAATTTCACCGAACATTCTGGCAAGTTCAAAATGATAATGCGCTCTTAAAAATCTCGCTTCTGCTTCGTATTGAGTTCTTAGATCTTCATTTCCTGTCCAATCGATGCCGTCCAGATTTTCAAGTACGATGTTGGCTCTATAGATACCCATGTATGAAATTTCCCAAACAGGACGATTCATCTCTAAATCAGATCCATATTCAAAACGATCCCATTCTAGAGAAACCTGATTATCGGCTGTACCAAAACCTCCGAAGCAATTATCGGAAGCTATTTCTGAAACCATCAAGAATCCTCCATAACCTTCTCGTTGCAAAACGTCGTAAGCTGCAACTAAACCTTCGAAAGCATCATCTGGAGTTTTGTAAAAATTATCTTCAGTTCTTTCAGTATAAGGACTGTTTTCAATAAAATCATCAGAACAGGAAGCCATAATTCCTAATGTAGCTATCCCTAATATCTTTATATACTTTTTCATTATTTTATCTTTTAGAAATTCACATTTAAGCCTACCATATAAGTTCTAGGTTGTGGATAATATCCAACATCTATTCCTCGAGCCCATGATTGATTAGCATTTCCGAATCCGATTTCAGGATCCATACCTTTGTAATTTGTAAATGTGTATAGGTTGTTGCTTGTCACGTATATACGGAATCTTGAAAAGGCATCAAGTTGATCGGTAAGTTTGGTTAAATCTACACCCAAATTAACTGTTTTGATTCTCAAGAAATCGGCATCTTCTACGTAAAGATCAGAGAAGCGGGTGTAGTTTCCGTTAGAAGTTGTTCCCCAGGTTGTTCTTGGTAATGTGTTAGAACTACCTTCACCTGTCCAACGATTTACAATTTCTGTAGTATAATTATTAAACGGTCGTGAATAATCTCTTACCCCGTAAACATTTTGAAAACCTGCCATCCCGTAAGTGTAAACAGAGAAATCAAAGGCTTTGTATTGTAATTGCACATTAAAACCAAAGTTTACATCTGGGTTTGGATTTCCAATTTCAGTTTTATCATCCTGATTAATTCTGCCGTCATCATTTAAGTCTAAAAATCGAACATCACCGGGTTGAGCATTTGGTTGAATTAAAGCTCCGTTTTGAGCATATTGCTGAATCTCATCTTCATTCTGAAAAATCCCGTCGGTTTTTAATCCGTAGAAATAACCAATTGGATGTCCAACTTCAACTCTGTTCATCTCGTCCAATCCCTGAAAAAGTAAATTACTATCTCCATGAATTATACCTTCAGAATTCGCAATTCTTAGAACTTCATTCTTGTTATAAGAAATATTACCATTTACAGTAAGACTCCAATCTTCCCCTAAATCGGTGTTATAACTAGCACTAAATTCTACCCCTTCGTTACGAATATCACCTCCATTGATAAATGGAGCGTTGGCTCCAGCGATAAGAGGAACGGAAGCTTGTACTAACCAGTCTTTAGTTTCTTTACGATAATAATCGAAAGTTACTGTGATATCTGAAAATATTCTGGCATCAAAACCAAGGTCAAATTGCTCTGAAGTTTCCCACTTAAGATCTGGATTAGATAAATCGTCTGGACTGGATCCTACTTCTAATGGCATTTCGTTATCACCAGTACCAAAATGGTAATTTTTATTGTAAGAACTAATCGTAGAAATATAAGCAAACTGCTGGCTAAACTGATCATTCCCGTTTTGTCCCCAACTTCCTCTTAATTTAAGAGAATTTATAAAAGAATTATCCGGGAAAAAGTTCTCTCTATCGATATTCCAACCTACAGAAAATGCAGGAAAATAAGCGTATTTATTATTACTACCGAACTCAGAAGAACCATCTCTTCTTAATGTGGCTGTAAATAAATATTTACTGTCGTAATCGTATAATAATCTTGTAAAATAAGATTGAATACTATAATCTACTCTATTACCGCTAACAGAATTTTGTGTTTGATCTGTAGCATTAGATAAATAAGCATGCTCAAAATCATTGAAGGTAAGATCTCTTCCTGTAGCCGATTGACCCTCGTATATATTTTGTCTGGCTGAAGTCCCTAGAAGAACATCAATATTATGAACATCTGCTACTGTAGTTTGATAATTCAAGGTATTTTCCCAAATCCAAGAAATTGATTTGTTAGCGCTTTGGGTAACTTGTGAGGTATTATTATACGCTACACTAGATAGCTCATAAATTGGATTAAAAGCTCTATACGTATTATCATTAATATCTGCTCCAAAACTAGTTCTAAAGGTAAAGTCGCTATGAGAGACTTCAGCAAAAATATTACCTACAGCCCTATTTGTTTTGCTTTCATTAAAATTACCGTAATAAAGTGAACCTAATGGATTTGTAATATCGGAACTAATATCTGATCCCGCATAATCACCATTTTCGTCGTAAACCGACATCGTAGGCGGAGCATTTAAAAATCCTCTTATGTTGTTACTATAAATTCCGGCATCAGACACCCCTTTATTATATTCATTTGAATAGGAGAAATTTTCTCCAATTTTTAAATGATCTTCAATTATCTCGTAAGTGATGTTATTATTGAAAGTAATACGATCGTATTTTGACTGATCGGTTTGGCTACCAATAATTCCTTCCTGTCCGTAATAAGAAAGTCCTGTAGAGTAATTTACTTTTTCAGTTCCTCCGGAAATTAATACTGAATGATTTTGTTTGATGGCACCATTATTAAATAATTCATCTTGCCAATCTGTATTTGCAGCATTATTCAACTCTTCCTGAGTATATAAAGGAGCATATCCTGAATTTACTCGGGCTTCATTCATAATTATTCCATATTCTCGACTGTCTAATAGATCTAAAGTTCTGGCTACTTCCTGAAAACCTACATAGCTATTCACAGATACACTAGTTACGCCTTCCTTACCTTTTTTAGTAGTTACCAATACTACACCGTTAGCAGCACGAGCACCATAAATAGAAGCAGCGGAAGCATCTTTTAGAATATCTACTCGTTCTATTATTGAAGGGTCCAAATAGCCAATACCGTTTTCTACAACAACTCCATCTACAACATATAAAGGAGAATTATTACCAGCGGTTCCTACACCTCTAATATTTACGGTCATATTAGCCCCAGGTTGTCCTGAAGTTGAAGTAATGTTTACCCCAGAAGTTTGTCCCTGCAAAGCACTCGTTGCATCTATACTCGCAGTTTGAATCAAATCTTCAGATTCTACCATAGATGTGGCAGCGGTAGATACTTTTTTACGCTGCGTACCATAACCAACTACTACAATTTCATCCAACTCTGATGTTGATACCTGTAGACTCACATTTAATTCAGTTTGATTTCCAACACTAAGTGTTTTAGTCTCGAAACCGATGTAGCTAAATGATAAACTTTCTGCAGATGCAGCTTCTATTTGATAATTACCATCAAAATCTGTAGTAGTACCTCTACTGGTTCCTTCTACAATTACACTAACTCCGGGAATCGGCATTCCATCGTCAGCCGAGGTGACAACACCTGTGATCTCCTTCTGCTGTGCCCAGACAGTAGACATGCTGCACACAAAAAAAATCGTAGCTAAGAAATAAGGTTTTAACCTCATTTTAAAAATAGTTTGTTGTTTCATATACACTTCTTTAATAAGAAATTCTTAAAATAATCCTCAATTTTCTTTTATTTAAAAAATTATAGCGCTTAAAATGAAAAGACAATAATTTCAAACGTTATAGTAATGAGGACAAAATTATCAAATACAGAGGCTGTCTTAGGGTATCGAATCGTTTTATAAAGGGACAATATGTTTTTATGATTTCTCTGAACCCTCTAAAACATTGGCCTCAGCAAAGTTTAACATTTAGACCATTTGATTTTGGATCAAAATTGAAAATTAAGAGATTCCCGAAAAATGCTAGGAAATAAGAGTTAAGTTAAATAATACTAAGATTGACCTTTTTTGTAAGCGGAAGGCAACATCTTATACTTCTTCTTGAAATTTTTGGTGAAGTATTTTGGATTATTGAAGCCTGTTTGAAATGCTATTTCAGAAATAGTAAGCTGGCTTTTTTTCAGCAACTCTTTTCCTTTTTCTAGTCTGATATCAGTAATGAGTTCTAATGGGGATTTCTCAAAAAGACTCATTGATTTATTGTATAGATAAGACCTGCTCACACCAATATCTAGAGCTAGCTGCTCAACCGTAAATTCTGGATCCTGATATTTTTTCTTTAAAATCTGAAGTACTTTACGCATCAATTTTTCATCCTCACTCTCTATCTGCACCCGGTTCACAACATCTGGAACTTCAATTTTTTTACGATACGCTTCTTGAAATGACTTTCTCTGTTGGATAAGGTTCTCTATTCTAGACTTTAAAACTTCTAACTTGAATGGTTTAGTCACGTAATCATTTGCTCCAGCCTTTAAGCCCGCCAATTTATATTCTTCGCTTTGATTCCCTGATAGTAATACAAAAGGAATCTGCTTTGTACGAGAATCATTTCTAATTTTAAGACATAGATCTGTGCCCTTGATACCAGGCATCTCCCAATCGCATACAATTAGATCTGGGACTATAGATAAGGTTTTCTTCCAGCCAGTTTCGCCATCTGTAGCTATAAATATGTTGTACTGCTCTTTTAACTGTTGTCCCAGATAATTTAAAAATTCGCGAGAATCATCAATAATCAATACTGTAGGAAGATTGTCGTCCTGACCTATAATTTTATTGGTGTTTTTCTGAAAACTATTAGACATTTCTTTTTCAGGAATGTTTTGCAATGGCAATTTGATAGTAAAGCTTGTTCCTTTACCAGGTTCACTAGCACATGAAATTTTCCCATTATACAGCTTCACATATTCCTTTACCAAGGCTAAACCAATACCGCTTCCTGTTTTATTAATATCAGTGTCTAGATCTGCCTTATAAAACCGATCAAAAATATGTTCTTGATCTTTTTCAGCAATTCCTACTCCAGTATCTTCAACTTCAATAATAACCCATTTTTTATTCTCTTCGGGACTATTTGAGAGTGATCCCTGAACATCTAAATGAACATTTATCTTTCCTCCTTTCGGTGTAAATTTAACTGCATTCGATAGTAAGTTATAAATGATCTTATCGAGTTTATCCAGATCGAAGACGGTATAAAATGTTTTTTGTTTACTATGAAAATTAAGTTTGATACCACGACTTTCTGCATACTCCCTAAAATCGGTAACGATGTCGTCTATAAATTCAACAATATTAGCTTTTGAAGAATTAAGAAGTGTATCATTCTTGACGTTACCTAAATCCAGAATTTGATTTATCAAGTTTAGTAAACGCTGAGCATTATCGTTAATCGTATCAATTTGTTCCTTTACATGAGAACCTAAGTGCTGCTGTTCTTTCAATCTTGAAATTGGAGATAGAATCATCGAAAGCGGCGTTTTGAACTCATGACTAATATTCGTAAAAAATCTAATTTTCATTAGATCCATTTTGTGTAAATGCTCTGCTTCTTTTTTTTCTTGTTTCACCTCAAAACTTCGCTGTTGTTTTTTAATAATTCTTCTTCGAGCAAAATACAATAAGCTTAAAATGAATACTACATAGAGTATATAAGCGTAAATCGTTTTATAAAAAGGAGGCAAAATCGTTATGCTCAACTGCTTCCCATCCCTATTCCAAACCTGATCGTTATTAGAAGCCTGGACTATAAATGTATATTCGCCGGGATCAATATTGGTATAGGATGCTGTTCTTTGCGAACTTCTTAAGTTTTGCCATCCATTATCTACACCAGTTAATTTGTAGCGATAACTATTTTTAGAAGGCTGAAAGAAATCTAAAGCAGCAAATTCAATCGAAAAGAAATTCTGATTATGCTTCAGCGTGATTGCTTCAGTTTCATGTAAAGGTTTTTCTAAAATGGTTCTTTTTTTTACAATTTCACCTGCTTTGATTTCCTGGTTGAATAAGTTGAATTTTGTAAAAATGATTTCAGGTTGTTCCTGATTATATTTAAACTCTTGCGGTTTGAAAACATTATAACCATGCAAACCGCCAACTAAAATTTCACCCTCACTATTTTTAAAAATAGAATTCTCATTGAAGAGATTGCCCTGTAAACCATCAAGATCATTATATATTTTGAAATCGGAATCAATTTTACTCTTTAAAGAATCTTGATTACCTTTCTTCAATTGTGCAATACCAAAAGAAGAAGTTATCCATAGATCTTTGTCGTTATCTTCAACAATACCGATAATTTTATCGCCGGGTAAGCCGTCCTCTTTTCCGTAGTGATAAAAAACTTTCTCTTGGTGATTATATAAGTTTAATCCCTGCTGTGATCCTACCCATATATGATCATCATCGTCTTTATAAATGGCTAAGATGTTATTATCACTTAAACTCGATTTATCATCTGGTTGATGCGTTAAATGATCAACAGTTCCCTTTTCTTTATTTATGACATCTACGCCGTTAGAAGTTCCTATCCAAATTTGGCCATTCTGGTCTTCTGCAATAGAAGATATATAATTTGCATGGATTGGATATTTACCTCCGCTATCGTAGGAGTGAATAAAACGATTTCGCTCTTCATCATAAATATCAACACCACCAGTTAGAGTCCCTATCCATAATTTACCAGTAGAATCTTCAAAAAGCTCCCAAATATTATCTCCTGCAATACTCGCACTATCTTCAGAATTACTACGGAAATGTTTAAAACCTTCACTAGTCATCAAATTTAAACCTCCCAAATAGGTGCCTATCCATAATCGATTTTTGCTATCATGTACCATACTAACGATGACATCGCTAGAAATGCTCTTTGGATCAACAGGATTGTGCTTATATTGTATATATTTTCCTGTTTTTTTATTTAATTCGATTAGACCTCCACCGTTGGTTCCTATAAATAAATTGCCGGCATCATCTTCAGCAAAAACATTTACGTCATTAAAAGGTAAGCTTGCAGGATCAGATAATATTTTTTTCTGTAAAGGGAAACGTATAATGTTAGGATGGTAATAATCAATTCCGTTTTTAAAAGTACCAACCCAAACTATACCTTTATCATCACGGTAAAGTGAAGTGATACTATTTTGAGATAGCGAATTCCCAATTTCCGGATTATTCTTGATGTATCTTACCGACAGCTCGCTGGGATTTATCACATTAATGCCTCCTAAATCTGATCCTACCCAAATATTACCATCTCCATCTTTTTCAATATCACTCACCAGATTGGTGCTTAGTTGAAGCTGTTCTGAATCTTTTGTGAAATTGAACAATTTTGCTTCCCTATACTTAAAATAAAAAACCCCGTAATCCTGAAAAAGATGAATCCAAAGATCTCCTTTGTCATCACTTATCATTCTAAAATCATGAGAAGTATCATCGAAGTTCTTTTGAAGCTGATCGTATTCCGCTTCTAGGGAAAGCTTCTCTGAGTCAAGTTGATGAATCAACCCGTTTTTAAAAATTATAAATAAATTCCCGTCCTCTTGCGTGACCACCGAAGATATTTCTAACTCTTCATTTTTTAAAAGTGCGTTATATTCATCTGATACAAATACCTTTTTGCTGTTACGATCATACTTTGTTATCTCATTTTTCTCATGAATAAGCAAAAAAATATCGCTCTCAATTTCTACAATATCTCTTATAGGCTTACCAGAAACTCCTAATTTTTTCAGAATCTCGGTTTGGTCTGCAGTAAAACTTTCAGAAACAGGATCGAATATGTTTATTCCTTCCGGCGTTTTGCACCATATACGACTTAAAGGTCCACTAAAAACCCTCTTAAAATATCTTGATTGAATGGCTGATGCATTTGACGTTTTAGGACTGTAAAGATCAAACTCATAACCATCATAACGGTTTAATCCAGAAGTTGTCGCAATCCATAGAAAACCCTTGTTCTCTTTATAGAAATCATTAACAACTCCGGGTGAAAGACCGTCTATTACGCCTTTATGAGAAAACCTATATTGGGGATCTAATACCTCTAAAACATTACCTGACTGAGACCAGCAGGAAATGGAATAAAAAATAAAAAAATATAAGAAGTAAATACCTCTCATTATCGGTTTAGATTAGTTATAAATGTAATACTTTATGATCGCTCCTTTAAAGTTATCAAGGTTTATAGGCTGAAGGCTGAGAATACAGAAAATTACAAAATCATTTAAAAATCGATTTAAAATTATAGAATTTGAATCAAAACACACCAAAAACTACAACAGACTAAAAAATCGTAATTGCCTTCAGAATCTAATAGTTTAAATGACTACAAGTTTAGATTATTTTTAGAATGTAGCCAAACTTGCACATCAATTTAACCTTAGCTAATTCTCTCAATTTTCTAAAACTCTAATAAATTTAGCACTTCTCGCCTTTTGTATAACTTAAGGCTATTCTTTTGCAAAAATAATACAAGTAATTGATCTATTCTAAGTAGGCATCTTTAATTGGATAGCTTATTTTAGAAGATTAATTCAATAAATTTCTCCTTCAAAATTATTAGTCGTAATATGAAGAATATTAGTATTTACGTAGCCTTATTTTTATTCAGCATAAATGCAATTGCCAATGTTAGTTTACCCAGCATATTTTCAGACAACATGGTTTTGCAAAGGAATAGTGATGTCGTTATTTGGGGATGGGGTAGTCCCGGTGAAGAAATAAAACTAGTTGCTTCTTGGAATTCTAAAGACACACTTACAACAACAACAGATCGACATGCAAAGTGGAAACTAACCTTAAAAACAACTAATACTAAAAAACCTGTTTCCTTAGACTTTTTTGGCTATAATCATATACATCTAAAAAATGTATTGCTCGGTGAAGTCTGGTTGGCTTCCGGACAATCGAATATGGAATGGAGCGCTTCTGCCGGAATGATTGGCGATAAAAAGGCAATTAAAAATGCTACTAATAAGAATATTCGTTTTTTTAGAGTTCCCAAAAAAACAGCTACAACACCTCAACTTGATATTAGTGCTTCCTGGCAAGTAAATAGCCCGGAAACAATGCAATATTTTAGTGCTATCGCTTATTTCTTTGCTGAAAAATTAACTACAGAATTAGATGTTCCTGTTGGTATAATTGGTTCGTATTGGGGCGGAACTGCTGCTGAAGTTTGGATTCCCTCTGAAGCTTTTGATAAAGATGCTACTTTAACAGCGTCAGCTACAAAATTACCGCAAGAAAAATGGGGTCCTAATGAGCCGGCTTACAACTACAATGCGATGATTGCTCCATTAATTCCTTTTAAAATTGCCGGAGTATTATGGTATCAAGGAGAAAGCAATACGCCTAATGCTGGTTCTTATAAAAATACGTTTAGCACCTTAATACAATCATGGCGGAGCAAATGGGATGATAACTTCCCGTTCTATTACGCACAAATTGCTCCTTATAATTACGGAGATGATAATGATGATGGAGTTATGATTAGAAATACACAACGAGAAGTGCTAGAATTACCGAATACCGGTATGGTTGCAACGGGAGATGTAGGAAATTTAGAAGATATTCATCCAAGAAATAAAAAGCCCGTTGGCGAGCGTTTCGCTAATATTGCTTTAAAAGAAAAATATCATCAATTCTCTGGTGAAATTTACGGGCCGTTAGTTGAAAGTGTTCATGCTGAAAAAAATAAAATTATTATCAGCTTTTCGAATTCAGAAAGATTGTATTTGAAAAATGCTGATAAACAATTTGAAGTTGCCGGAGAAAATAAAGAATTTAAAGCTGTAAAAGCTAAAATTAAAAACAACAAAGTAATTCTAAGATCTCCTTTCAAAAATCCTGCTTATGTACGCTTTGCCTGGAAAAATGCAATTGTTCCTAACTTATATAATTCAGCTGATCTACCTGCTTCAAGTTTCGAAACGACGATTGATTAATTCAGTAAAAAAATAGCATCAAAACATCTATCATTGATTATTTTAAAACTCCGGAATGAATCATAGTAAATTTCTCCGTGGCAAGCCCAAGGAGCATTTTAGCAGAACACCTTTTCAAACTTTAAAATTTAATAGCGAGACAAATCTAGAGATATTTACACTCTTCGAATAAAGTTTCGTCAAACTGAACTTTATTCATGGTCTCAACAACAACCTAATACATTTGAGATTCCGGATCAAATTCGAAATGACGAAAAAAAAACAATTATTACTGATTGCGGACAATCAATTGATTATTGATATAAACCAAAAAACCTCATCTTAAGATGAGGTTTTTTAATTGTATGTAGTACATATTATAGGCTAATCTTCTAAAGTAAATGTTGTCTCTAAAGAAGCTTCTGAACTTCCGCCAACAAAGACTGAAAATTCACCAGATTCTACTTTATAATTTCCTTCAGCATCATAAAAACCTAACTCCTTATCGGTTAACGTAAAATGTATGGTTTTAGATTCACCCTTTTTCAGATCTACTAATTGAAATCCTTTTAGTTCTTTCACTGGTCTAATTATACTTGCATATTTATCATGAATATAAAGCTGTGCGACTTCTCTACCGGCCACATCACCTATATTTTTTAATGTAACCTGTACATCTATTTCTCCTGAAGTTTTAAAAGAATCTTTGTTCAATTTTAAATTAGTGTATTCAAAACTGGTATAACTTAATCCGTATCCAAACGAATATAATGGTGAGTTTTCCTCATCAATATACTTCGACCAGAATACTTGCTCTTGTCCCGGTGCCGGATCTACGGGTCTTCCTGTATTTCTTTTATTATAGTAAATAGGAATTTGGCCTACACTTCTCGGGAAAGTCATTGGTAGTTTTCCACTCGGGTTGTAGTCTCCGTATAATACCTGAGCAATTGCATTTCCGCTTTCAGTACCTAGCTGCCAAGCTTCAACTATAGCAGGAATATTTTCGGCTGCCCAATTAAGTAGTAGCGGTCTTCCGTTATTTAAAACAAGTACGATGTTTTTGTTTACCTCATACACTTTTTCTAATAATTCTTGTTGTAAACCCGGTAATTCTAGCACTGTTCTACTTCTACCTTCACCGGTTTGGAAACCATGCTCTCCCAAAACCATAACAACAACATCGGCTGTCTTTGCGGTTTCAATAGCTTTAGAAAATCCAGTGGTATCTGAAGTATTTACATGTAATTCTTTAGTAAATTGCGGATCGTTCGAAATTAAGCTTACACCTTTCTCATACGATATTTTATTGCCTTTATAAGCCTGCATACCTTCTAAAAAGCTAACGCCAGTATGATCATCAGATCCTAAACGCCAACTTCCTAAAGGACTATTATCATCATCTACCAACGGGCCAATAATCGCTATATGCTGATTTTTCTTCTGAAGTGGCAACAAGTTTTTTTCATTCTTCAGCAGTACGATCGACTTTTTAGCCATATCTAATACTGCTTCATGATTTTCTTTACTACCTATAACTGTTTTTTCTCTTTCCTCATCACAATATCGATATGGATCTTCAAACAATCCTAATTCAAACTTCACGCTTAAAATTCGGCGAACAGCATCGTTTAATACTTCTTCATCAATAGTTCCATTTTCCACTAATTCTTCTAACGCTTCGTTGTAAACATACCCTTCCATGTCCATATCGGTTCCCGCATTTATGGCACGTATCGCTGCTTCTTTTTCATCTTTAGCATATCCCCAAGTGATCATTTCCTGGATAGATGCCCAATCTGAAACTACAAATCCGCTAAAATCCCATTTATCTTTTAAAACATCACGCAATAAATATTTATTTGCTGTTACTGGAAGACCGTTCCACTCATTAAAACCATTCATTAAAGTTCTCGTTCCGGCTTCTACTGCGGCTTTAAATGGAGGCAATACTACATTATGAAGGGTTACTGCGCTAAATTCAGCTTTGTTATATTCTCTACCTGCTTCTGCAAATCCGTATCCTGCAAAGTGTTTCGCACAAGCTGCTATAGTTAACGGGTCGGTAAGGTCTTCTCCCTGAAATCCTGTTACTCGAGCAACAGCGATTTTACTTCCTAAATACGGATCTTCTCCGCCGCCTTCCATTACTCTTCCCCAACGCGGATCTCTAGAAATATCTACCATCGGAGCAAATGTCCAGTTTATTCCTGATGCTGCTGCTTCTGAAGCGGCAACTTGAGCCGACTTTTTTATGGCTTCTAAATCCCAACTAGCTGCTTCTGCCAGAGGAATCGGACTTAAAGTTTTATACCCATGAATTACGTCGAAACCAATAATT
The DNA here is from genome assembly GCF_030409505.1 of Zunongwangia endophytica. NCBI lineage: Bacteria > Pseudomonadati > Bacteroidota > Flavobacteriia > Flavobacteriales > Flavobacteriaceae > Zunongwangia > Zunongwangia endophytica. Next base: position 2,186,120 of record NZ_JAUFPZ010000002.1, read on the forward strand.
AAGGGAATTCCCAATCTACTTTCTTCAACTGCAATCTTTTGTACCGCACGCACTTCTTTAACACCACGAACACTTAGCATGGAACCTACTCTTCCGTTTTTTAAATCGTCGTATTTCTTAGCTTCGTTAGCTCCATTTGGTGCCGGCCCGGTAACATCCCAAAAACCGTTATACTGTACAGTCTGACCTACTTTTTCTTCAAGAGTCATTAGTTTAAGTAACGAATCTACTTTTGTTGTAATTTCTGCTTCAGAAAGTTTCATAGATGAAGAAGTTTGTGCATTTGCAGTTAAGCTTATGGCAGCTATAAGAATGGGCGTTGTTATTCTTTTGAGTTTCATAAACTAGTCGTTAGAAAGTATACTGTTATAAGTTTTCATTAGCTGCAGCGTTGATGTATCTTCAGCAAAGATGGAATTTAATCCTTGTGGCTCTTGTGGCGGATCTGCAGTAAAATCGTCTCCGGTTTTCCATTTTGGCTGATTTGGGTTTGTTTTTGCAATTCCGGCAAAACCCCAAAAATTAAGTCCGCTTAATACATTCTGATTTTCAAAACTTGTCTTTAATTCTTCTAATATCGAAGTATAAAATTGATTTCTATAGGTTACCGGAGAACCACGCTCTAAGCTTTCTCCATCTCTAGGAAATCCAAATTCTGAAAGTACTAATGGCTTATGTAAAGCCTTAGCTACTTCAATATGCTCCTCGATATAATTATGAGCATTTTTGATAGATGTTTGTAAAGTAGCTGCTTCGTTATTTTTATCATACCAACCCCAGTTTTTTGGCCACATGTGTGCGGTTAGATAATCTATTTTATCGGTAGCATGTAAATTTTTATACGTATCTAAATCTTGTAAATAGCTTGCTTTCCCTTCAGCACCGGTAGAAATTAGTGTGTTAGGATCTAAAGAATCCATATAGGTTACCGTTTCTGCTAACCACGATGCAAATGGCTTTCTATCTTCTTCAGAAAAAATTCTTGGTTCGTTAGCTACTTGCCAAGACATAATTGTATTATCATCGGTGTACACCATTCCGTTAACCGAATTGGTTCTTGTCATTATAAATTTAATATGTTTTTTGAAAGCCTCCTGACAAGGTTCGCACGTATGGAATTGTTGCGTATACTCAAAATATTGAGGCCATGTATATTCTTCTAAAAATGGATTAGGTACATCCCCATAACCATTCCAACGCAAATAGGTAGACATTCCGCCAGACCAGATCCAGTTATTGTTAAGATACAAAACAGCGTACATATTACGTTTACGCATTTCGTTCATTAAAAAATCGAGCCCTTCTAACAAATCTTGATTGTATTTTCCCTGCTCGTATTGTAACGCAGGATTTACCTGAGAATCTTCGATACCGCCTTCGCCTCCTACTAGAATTCTTAAATTATCGACTCCCAAACTATCAAGCATATCGAGTTCCTTAATTAACCGTTCTCGATCGCCAATATTAGGCGCTGCAATTAATGGCCCGTACCAATAATTAGCACCTACAAAATAATAAGGTTGTTTTCCTTTATAAAATTGACCGTCTTTAACGGTAATTGGTTTTACACTTTGACATGAATAACAAAGAATGCAAAGTATAATTACTGAAAATAGTCTTTTTATCATTTTAATTTTAGTTAGGCTGATTCAACAAGTTTTAAATTTTTTCTATGAGCTCTATTAGCGCTCGGCTATTGTGATACGGGCATTTCCACATTCCTAATCGGTTTTCATCTTCATGAGCCTTGAAATTTTTATCGATTCTGAAATGCCATTCGCCATGTTCTTTATCAATAATATATTCTTTGGTGAAATTCCAGATATCGTATATACTTGCTTCATATTCTTTAGAATACTGAATACTATTTGCATACGCCAAACCAACCATCGCTTCTGCTTGTGGCCACCAATGTCTATCGGTATCTACATGATTGGTATCTAAGTCTTTTTCATTAATAATACCGGCAGATTTCTCGTAAGCTTCTTTTAAAAATACTTCGGAAATATAAAGCGCTGCTTTTTCTACCTTCTTAGTAAGCGTTGGATTATTTACTTGGTGTGCTGCTGCTAGTAATAACCATGCAGCTTCAATATCGTGGCCGTAGGAAACTAAATGTGTTTGCACTTTCCATTCTGTATCAAAAAACAATTGAAAATGGCCAATTTCAGCATCAAAAAATTTATCAAGATGAAGCGTTACTAGATTTTCTAAAGCAGCTTTTACTTTTTCAGAATTAGTAACCTCAGCTAAAGTTGTATAGGCTTCTAGAATATGAAGATGCGTATTCATGGTTTTAGAAGCATTTAGATCTTTCTCGCTAAGTCGCATATCGTCGATTGGTGACCAATCCTGATTAAAAGCTTCAATATAACCGCCAAATTCAGCTTCCTTGGCATGCTTTTCTATCAATCCGAAAACTTCTAAAGCCCAATTAAGTGCTTCTTCATTTTTCGAAAGCTTATAATATTCGGCTAACGCATAAATTAAAAAAGCCTGCGCGTAAATTTGTTTTCTACGATTTACAGGATTTCCCAGATAATCGAGTACCCAAAAAACGCCACCAAATTCAGCATCTCTAAAATATTTTTTCAGATATTGAAAAGCACGATTGGCTTCTTTTTCAGTATTAAAATCTTTATTGAAATTAGCTATTTTCGAAAACGTCCATAACAAACGCGTATTCAAAATAACCCCTTTATCGGCTTTAAAATCTGGTTTATTGAAGTGATCTCTTCTTCCTATAAATCCGCCAAAATCAGCATCAATACTGTTTTTTTGCCAATACTGGACAATGGTTTCTAACTCCTGATATAATTCTTTTTTAAAATTAGCTTTTTGAATTTCCATAGGCTTTATTTCGATCTACCAAATCGATAATTTCGTTTACTGAACTCGCTGAAGTAAAATTATCTTTTGGTGTATTTTTTGCATAATCTACCAAACGATCTACCGAGCTAACCGCAACATGGCAACGAGTATCTGAAGAAGCATAGTAAATAAATACTTTTCCATCTTCATCTTTAATCCATCCGTTTACAAATAAAACATTAGGAACATCCCCTACAGTTTCCTCGTAATTTGGAGCCATAAAATACCCTGCGGGCTGATAAATCACTTTTGAAAGATCATTTAAATCGGTCATAAACATATATAGCGTATAGCGTAAACCTCCTGCTGTATTCCGAACGCCATGCGCTAAATGCAGCCAACCTTCTTCTGTTTTTATAGGTGCAGGTCCTTGACCATTTTTCATTTCATAAATAGTATGATAGGCTTTATGATTGATAATGGTTTCATCTTCTAACACAGGATTAGCCATATCTTTAATATACCCTAAACCAATTCCGCCGCCTTTACCTACTTCGATAAATCCGTCTTGTGGGCGCGTATATAAAGCATACTTTCCATCGACAAATTCTGGATGCATCAAAACATTTCGTTGTTGCCCCGAATTGGATATTAAATCGGGTAAACGCTCCCAATTCTGTAGATCTTTAGTTCGAACAATCCCGGCATTAGCAACTGCTGCAGTAGTATCTTCTAAACGCTCTTTATCTTTTCGTTCTGTACAGAAAATACCATAGATCCAACCATCTTCATGTTCTGTTAATCGCATATCGTACACGTTGGTATCTGGCTCTCCATATTGCGGTAAGGCTATAGGCTTCTCCCAAAATTCAAAATTGTCGATTCCGTTAGGACTTTCTGCAATTCCAAAAAACGATTTTCGATCGTTTCCTTCTACACGTACTGCTAAAAGATACTTACCGTTCCATTTAATAGCTCCCGGATTAAAGGTAGCATTAATCCCAATTCTTTCCAGACCGTTAGGATTAGTCTCTGGATTTAGATCATAACGCCACTCTAAAGGCGCATGAGCATTTGTTACGACAGGATTTTCGTAACGCTGATATATTCCATTAAACAGTGATAATGGTTTATTAGTTTTTTCAATCAGTTTACGATGATTTGCCTCTAGCTGAGCAAAATTGGGGATCGTTTTCATTGAATTATTTTTTATATCTACTGAAGGTTTCATTGGCTTGAATTTTTAACTTATTTGGGTATTATCTTTTTTTACTCTATCCCACCAATTAAATTTTAAGATCACTATCGCAATACATAAAGCTATGGAACAATAGAGCACTAATGAATATTCTCTAATAATGATGTAAATAGGAATGATAACCATTAAAGTCTGAGCAAAGGTTCCTATCACTACATTAAACATATCTCTGGAAAAGCCTTTATTCTTTTTAAAGCTGTTATCGGCCAACGCCACTTTATCGGCAATTTGTTTCCAAAATCCCCAAGGATTGGTTTTTTTATAGAAATCCATTAAAACTGCTTCATTAGTAGGAGGCGCAGAATACGTTCCTACAATAGCACCAACAATGGAAATTAAAAGAATGATTGGGAAATAATATAAATCTAGCGTATCGGTAAATATTGGAAATATTAATGCCGGTAAAATCCCAGATAACATTCCCCAAAAATATCCTTCGCCGTTAAAACGCCACCAGTGCCATTTTAATACGTTTGATACTACATAGCTACCATAAAGTGCAGAAACTATCCATTGTAATATTGAATTTACATCTTGTACAAAAAACCCAAGTACAATACTAATTAGAACCACTACGATACCACTTAGGTAATTCATTTTCTTTATTTTCTTTGAAGAAGCATCTGGCTCTTTATATTTTAGATAAATATCGTTTACCAAATAAGCCTGGGCTGCATTTAGTGTACCTGCAAACGTAGACATGAAGGCTGCAAGTAGACCTGCTAATAGTAATCCTAGAAGACCTACCGGTACAAATTGCTCTATCGCTGCAGGTAAAACTTTTTCGAAATCCAGCACTCCGGCTGTTTTTAAATCTAATTGATCGTAAAAAAGAACTGCTAAGATCGAAAAACCACCAACCATCAAATATCGTGTTGGAATTAAGGCTCCTAAAGAAAAGGCACTCATTTTTGCTGCCTCTAAAGGAGATTTAGTAGAAAGTATTTTCTGCATATCATAGTTAGGAGCAGGACCTGCAATACTCGATAAGATTCCTTTAAATACCATCAACATAAAAAACAGACCAAACAGCGTATACCCATCTTCGGCTATTTTAGTATTTACTTCATCAATAATACCTGTCCAATCCATATCGAGTTCCCAGCCGAAAAAGGGATTCATCCAATCATCAGGAACGTTTAAAGTATTCTCTCCAAATGCCTGCCATGCAATAACCGCTATAGCTATCGAGGAAATCGTCATAATTCCGTATTGTAAAACATCTGTCCATACGATACCCGACATTCCTCCCAATACCGAATAAAAAACAGCAAAAAGCGTAAAGATTATTCCGTAGAAATGTGGAATATAAGCTGGTGCAACATCAAAAGGAATAAACGGAGAGATCAACTCCCAAGGAATAAATATCTCTACAAACTTCCCTAAACCTATAAAACCGTAAGCCAGAAAACCCAAACAACTAAGTATAGCAAATATCACAATGATGGTATGGGATCTACGGCCACCTTTCCCGCTATCGAATCGGAATAAAATCCACTCGGCACCGGTAGTCACATTAGATCGACGTAACCATACAGATAAGTAAACCATTAAAAATACCTGATTAAAAACAGGCCATAACCACGGAATCCAGATACTCTTAAAACCATAGACAAAAGTTAGGGTCACCAGCCACATAGTCCCTGAAATATCAAACATCCCAGATGCGTTCGATAAACCTAACATATACCAAGGAAGCGACTTACCTCCCATTAAGTAATCGTCTTTACTTTTTTGAGCCTGTTTTCTAGCGGCTAGACCAATAACAATGGTTCCTACCAAATAGGCTAGAATTATAAGTACGTCTATTAATTGTAACATAAAGTTTAGTTAGTTGTGTATTGATTTAAGCTCTGGAAGAAAAAGGATATCTTCTTTTTGCTCAAATTGCATAAAGTCATTTTCTGTAACCTCAGAAGGATATGTACTGAAGTAGTGATCTTTTCTAGCATTTCTCCAAACCATTACCCAGGATATTCCGCTATTTTGGATAGTTGAATAAAGCACCTCTGTCCACCATTCAGGATTAGCAGCCATGCTGAAGTTTCCAGTTTCAGATAACGCAAAAGGCATATTTTTGCCACTACTTTTCTCCTTCAGTATCTTAAGATTACTACTAACGGCTTTCATAAACTCTGGATCACCGCTATGGTTGTAAATATCTACACCCAGAATATCTACGTAATCATCGCCAGGATAAAACATTTCAAAATCTTCAGAAGAAGACATTATATTTGGAGAGTAGGCGTATAGTAAGTTATGCACATCGTTTGCTAATAATAACTCTTGTGTCTTTATCCACAATTTCTTGTATTCCTCTGGAGTGCAACGTCCTTTTCCCCACCAAAACCAGGCCCCGTTCATTTCGTGAAGTGGTCTAAATATTACAGGGATTTGTTTTCCTTCTTCGTCTTTTAATGACTTAAAAAACATACTAATTTTCTTTACCCAATCCTCATATTTTTGATTTACGGGTCCATCTTTTAATATTTCAGTGACAGCTGAAGTTGTATCCCAAGAACTTCCGCCGCTAACCGGATTATTTAAATGCCAGCTAAAAGTAATGAGACCTCCTTTTTCGTATATTTTCTGCGTATGTTGCTTCATCAAAGCAAAAGGCACTGTATCGAGATTGTAAGTATTTCCTAATTCCATATGACCAAGATCAAAACCTAGCAAAGCTGGCTGTTTGTTCACGACTTTCTTTACGTCACTCGTCAGAACTTCAGGTTGATCTTGTAAATACCAGTCTAATCCATACGCAGTTGCGTCCTGTTGACCAAAGGCTATACCTTCTTTTGCTATTTCCAACAAACGTTTTCGTAATGCTACCACATTAGGATTAGCTTCGCGATCTGCAAGAATAGTATTTGATTGACGAGGTAATGAACCACAGGAAGCAACAAAAATTAGATTAAATAGTATTAGTATTCTGACAAAATATTTCATTTAAATTTTTTATTTTCTATGCTAACTGTATATTAGACACGATTTTAAATATATAATGTTTGCTGCGTTATTTTAATAATTCATTCTCAATTAGCATGATAAATTATCAATTCTCAAATTTAGCAGAGGAAGTAATCCTCTATTAATATAATTTTATCATTTAATAATTGATTTTTTTCTTTTTATCCAATATGATACAAACAAATGTACATCGCGAGATCACACCTCTTGCTCCAGAAGATAGCTTTTTGGTGTTTGACAGAATTAAAGATGAATTTGATTTTCCTATTCATTTTCACCCGGAATACGAATTGAATTTTCTGCTGAATGGAAAGGGAGTTCGACGCGTGGTAGGTGATTCTATGGAAGAAATTGACGATATTGAACTGGTTCTTGTAGGACCAAATCTTCAACACGGGTGGGAGCTTCACAATTGTAAAAGCACTAAAATTCACGAGATAACAATTCAATTTCATAATGATTTATTTGACACTAAACTTTTGGATAGGCGTATTATGAAACCTATAAAAGATATGTTCGAGCGATCGGCACATGGTATTTTATTTTCAAAAAAAATATCAGATGAAATTGCTCCTCGCATCATGAGTTTATCAAAAATAGACAGCATAGATTACTTTCTAGAACTAATCTCTATCCTACATGATTTAGCAAGTTCAAGAAATCAAAAGCTACTTTCTACTTATACGTCCGACTTTAAAAATTTTGAAAACAGCGATAAAATTAAAATAATCTACGAGTACGTTCAGCTTAACTACCATCAAAAAATAAGTTTAAAAGAAGTAGCTGATCTGGTAAATATGAGTCAGGTTTCTTTTAATCGATTCATCAAAAAAAGAACAGGAAAAACCCTGGTAGAGTACGTTAATGATACTCGAATCGGTTATGCTGCCAGATGGTTAATTGAAAAAGATTTGAGCATCGCAGAAATTGCTTTTAAATGTGGATTCAATAATATCGCCAACTTCAACAGAGTATTTAAAAACAGTAAAAAATGTACTCCAAGTAAATACAGAGAAGAATTTAGCGGAATAAAAAGAGTCCTTTAAATTGACAATTTCGATTCTAAAATTGACAAAATACAATCAGTCGTTAATCGATTGTTTTCTTCTATTTTGTAAATTCAAATTCTTAATAACTAAGCATCTTTTTTTTGAAATATCGTCCTTGACGGCTTGGCGTAAAATTTCTATCCTTGTACATTCTTGGTGACCAATCTTTATCGAAAACCCAAACCAGGTATGAGATATTATTTTTATCTGAATAATTAGTTATTGCATCCCCATATTCCTCATCACCAATGACAGGCTCGTGGGCACCGGGTGAGGACGCATCACAAAATCCAATTTCGGTTAAAATAACGGGATATTTTTCTTTTGCGAAACCCCAATCATTCGTCCATTTTTTCTCCCAAGGATTTTTCCGTTTTTGCGGGTAAGGATGAGCCACGTAACCAATATTAGCCGCATTGATGGGATTTTTTTTAATAGGATTTAAATCGTAGGCCCAGTTAAACCCTGCAACTAGCGGAATACCTTTACCTCCGTTAGAACGAATTGCTGTTATAAGCTGTTCCATAATCTCTTTCCACTCTTTCCAGGAAATTTTACCAAACTTATTATTATAGGTGGTTGGCTCATTGAAAAGCTCGTAAAAAGCAACGGTTGTATTATCGCCGTAATGCTGAGCCATCAGTTTCCAGAAAGCAAGCGTCTCTTGCAACGTAGTAAAATACATATCTGCCAAATAACGCTCGGTTTTAAGATTACCGATACTGTGCCAATCCAAAATCACATATAAATCATATTTATTAGCCCATTCAATACCCTGATCTAGAATTTTCAAATATTCCTTCTCTCCTCTTTCTCGCCATGCTTCAGGATGAATTGGAAATCGTACTATTGTTGCTCCCCAATTCTTTATTTCTTTAAAATAATCCTCGCTCCATAAATCGTCATTCACCAATTTGTCTGGATCGCTCGTATTTACGCCTCTAAATACTAAAACTTCTGCTTTTGCATTTACAAATTCATTGTGATCTACTTTCAAACGATCCATAGCCTTTTGTGCCGATAGGTCAAAACACACCAACATCAAAATAGCAAAAAGACAAAATTTAAAATTCATATCAGAATTTACGAATTTGGAGTTAAAGTAACCATCAAAACATCGTGTACACCAATTAATGCTTTTAAATTCTTACTGGTATTTCCCATATTTTTATGCTGAAACAGATCTCTAATCTCATAATCTTTATCTAAAGGCTTGAAGTACTGCTGACTTAAATCGTCTGCCAATTGATGTTTCTTCCAGTCGAAATCTATGCTAACCGCTTCATCGTTACGATTAATAAAAACAAGCGCCCAAGCATCATTTTCTAAAGGTTTCGCCCAAATCTCTATATTATTTTCATTATTAAATCGAAAAGCAGGTACTGCTAAAGGATCTTTATTTACACCTATTACTTCTTTATTAGTAAGTGTTTTAAGGGTTTCCTTAGTTGCCTTTCTAAGATCATTCCCCATTATTAAAGGTGAATTAAGCATGCTCCACATTGCAAAATGGCTACGATCCTCGGCATCTGTCATTCCATTACCAACTTCCATCATGTCATAATCATTCCAATGTCCTGGCCCTGCTACTTCTCTTGTTTTCTCCTTACTTCTTAATTCTATTACTTTCCAGATCCCGAAAGATGCCCAGGATCCATGGCCTACTTCGCAGTCCCAACAATTAATAATATCGCCGGTAACTCGCCACATATGTCCTACATCTTCTGCCCATTCCCAGGGATCGTTATCTCCCCATTCACATATACTAAATACAACTGGACGGCCTGCTTCATAAAGAGCATCTCTCATCGTTATGTAAGATTCCTTTGCATTTAATTTTCCGGTATCGCACCAATCGTATTTTAAGAAATCTACTCCCCAAGAGGCATATAATTTAGCATCTTGATATTGATGCCCTCTACTACCGGGATATCCTGCACATGTTTTTCCTCCGGCACAATTGTAGAGTCCAAATTTTAAGCCTTTAGCATGCACATAGTCTGCCACAGCTTTCATCCCATTCGGGAATTTTTCAGGATCGGGAACAAGATTTCCTTCTTCATCTCTTTCTCTGGACATCCACCCGTCATCAAGAACTATATATTCATAACCTGCATCCTTAAGCCCTAATTCTACAAATTTATCTGCAATATCTTTTACTAACTGCTCATTGATATTAGTTTCAAAAGTATTCCAGCTGTTCCACCCCATAGGGGGTGTCTCAGCAAGATTATCAAATTTTTGAGCCTGAATATTAGGTCCAGTAAAACATAAACATATTATAGCTAATATTAGTTTATTAATCATCTTGATTATCAAATTCTAAAATTTATTAATTGTTTTTAAAAGTCGCTGATAAACTCTTACAGTAAACCAAAATCATCGATATAATAAACATTACCTGTACCATTAAATTCTTGCAGAATAACGCTATCTAAAGACTCCAGCCCTGCAAGGCTTAAATCGGCTACCGGTATGGATACAGTTTGCCACTCTCCACCTGTAACAGAAACAAGATAACCATTATCAAAATCTCCATTAGACACCACCATAATGTTACCGTCATTCTCCGGATAAATTTCGAATTGTAATGTATTATAGTCGGCTGCTAAAACAGGAGCTCCACCATTCCCAATCTGAAAACCAGACCATGCATTAATTTCAACTTTTAAAGAAACTTCTCCTGTAAGTACATTCTCGGTATTAGCAAAATCGTTGGTAACACCCCAGCCACCAATCCACCAATCTGGATTTAACTGTTCATCATATAATTTAAATAACAAGCCTCCGAATAACTTCTCAGATTCTGTAGTTCCACCAGCTGTAGTAATTATAATTGGCGATGGCGCAGAAACTGCTGGAGCTTCAACCACAATTTCGGTATCAGTATTGGATATAATCGTCGCTTGATTTTCACCAAAATAAACGCTTTCTAAATTTACAAAAACAGTTCCTACAATAGTTACCTGCGTTCCTACATCTCCTGTTTTAGGACTAAAAGATGTAATCCCCGGTGCCGGCTGCAAAATATCAAACTCATATTCTAATTCAGCTGTACTGGTCACAAGTCTCAACATTTCTGAAGGCTGATCGTACGGCGTGTTTGCATCTATCGTTACAAAAATAACCTCATCGGTTACTAAGGTTGGATTATAATAAGTATCATAATCATTGAAATATATCTTTTGCAAAGAACTAAATCCACTTCCTCTAAGAATATACATATTTTGACGCATCCCACCCATCACGACAGAATCGTTTGCAGCAAGACTTATACTTTCTATTTCTGGCGCTGTAACTAAATCGTCATTATCGTCACAGGATGTAAACAGTATGCTTAGTGATAAACAAATCACCATAACACCATATTTGATACTATTGTTTATATTTTTCATTTTGATTCGTTTTAAAATTATTGCATTAATCCTCAAAATCATATGGTACTGCTTCTTCTAACAGTAATGGGTTTGACGCCGATTCGTTTGCTGGTATCGGATAAATTAAATCTTCTGCTGTAGCCGTGTAAAATTGATCAAAGTTTTGATCTCCTCTATTTTGAGAACTTAAATATTCCACTGCATCGTTGGTAGATAATAATCGCTTAATATCGAACCAATATTCTCCTTCGAAAGCAAATTCTCTTCTACGTTCTTCCAATAATGTTTCGTTAGTAATACTAGGCAATTCCACTAATCCAGCTCTTTCTCTTATTCTATTAAAATACATGAGTGCCGTAGCATCTGAAGTAGTTCCTGTTCCTCCCATAGTAGCTTCCGCATAAAGCATAAGCAAATCTGCATATCGCATGATGTACGTATTATTAGCCGTCATTCCCCAGTTATCATAAGGATCGTCTCCGCCTACCACATACTTTTTTATTGCAGAACCAGATGATGCTGCATCAATATCTTCTGGAACGGTAAACTGTTCTCCCGAAGAAGTATAAAGGTTGTCGTAAGTATAGCCGGGAATCATAATATTTTCTACCTCTCGTTGATCACCGCCAGGGTAAATATCCAGGATATCCTGCGACGGTCCAAAAACATTCCAATCCCCTATATTACCAAGGCCATAACCACCGGCAGAATTAGCAATATTACTTTGGTTACCAGATCCATAATCTGTCGAAATCGTCCATTGTATAGCGAAAATCGATTCTTCGTTATTATTATTTTCAGTTAAAAATAAGTCGGCATAATTATCTAAAAGCTGAAATTCTCCAGAGTTAATTACCTCAGCTGATAAATTTTTAGCTTCAGCAAATTTCTCCTGAGATAAATACACTTTTGCAAGTACTGCCTTCGCAGAACCAACTGAAACTCTCTTATTACTGGCATAATCTGCACCTCTAATTTTTTCAGGCAGCAAATCTATCGCCATAGTTAAATCACTTTCTATAAATCGGTAAATATCTTGTTCTGGATTCTTAGGAACTTGTGGGCTATAGATATAATCATACGTATTTTCTATTATCGGAACTTCTTCCCAAAATCTAACAAGATAGAAATAAGCCACTGCTCTTAGAAAATAGGCTTCACCTTTTACAATATCTATGGTTTCCTGATCTACATCGCCACCAACCCGATCGTCTAAATTATTGATAAGTTCGTTAGATTGTGCGACTACAGAATATAAACTACCCCACGTGTTTTCTAACATGGGATTAGACGATGTTACCGTGAACTGAGTAAAGGATAAATGCGTATAGTTAAACATATTCCCTGAAATTGTTTCTGTCATTGGCCAGAAAGAGGTACTAAACATGTTCCACCACGGCTTATAATATAAAGGTGCAATTCGAGAATTTACCTGATCGTTAGTATAATAAAAATCATTATCTGAATAATTATCTTCTGGTGGTCGCTCTAAAAAGTCGCTACAAGAAGAGATACTAGCTAATAAAACCAAGCCTAAAGCAAGTCTACGGAAGTTATATAAAAATTGTATCATGTTTTATTAAATTAGAATTCAAGATTTAGTCCCATGGTATAAGTTACCGGTGAAGGATATCGACCATTATCGATTCCCATTAGTAATGAATTTTGATTTATCGATCCAACCTCTGGATCATATCCACTGTAATCTGTAAGCGTATATAGGTTTTGGGCACCTACATAAATTCTTAATCTAGATAAGTTGACTTGAGAGATCGCATCTGTAGGTAAATTGTACCCTAGCGTTACATTTTGTAATCTTAGATAAGAACCATCTTCTACAAAACGTGAAGACAATCGGTTGTTATCATGATCTGCTAACTGAGGCCGTGGTAAACTAGCATCAGTATTTTCTTGTGTCCAAAAATCACCTGCTTCTGCTAGCTGATTAATGTAAAGATTTGCATTAAAAGTTCCGTACTTTCTGGTTAAGTTAAGTAGATCATTTCCGTAAGAACCTTGTAAAAATACAGACAGTGTGATTCCCTTGTATTCAAAATTATTAGTAAAGCCAAAAGTAAAGTCTGGATGCGGATTTCCTATAAATGTAAAATCATCCTCAGATATGTTACCATCATTGTTAATATCCACATATCTAACATCGCCAACTTCGGGGGTTTCACCAAAGTACATTCCTACATTCCCAAGTTCTTCTGCTGTGATTAATCCATCAGCTTCTAGGCCATAGAACTGACCAATTGGCTTTCCTATTACTGAATTGGTTACCGTTAAATCATTGTAATTTAAATCTGCAATTTCCTGAATCAAATTAAGACTCTCGTTTATCTGGGTCAATTCATTATTATATTGAGATACGATTAAAGAAGTATTCCAAGAGAAATCATTATCGCCAGCTGTGTTATACTTTAAAGAAAAATCCCACCCAATATTTTCCATCTCACCAACATTAACCGTAGGATTGTTAACACCACCTTCGTAACCTTGATCACCTGTTAAATAAGCCGGTAACGGAATGGTATATAAAAAGTCCTTTGAAGCTTTATTATAACGCTCTACCGTTAGCTGAAGTCTATTCGAAAAAAATGCCATATCCAAACCAAAGTTGGTTTGCTTCATAGACTCCCACTTTAAATCTGGGTTACCTAGATTAGCCACTAAAAATCCAACTCCGTCTAAAGAATTAAAAGAAGATAGTGCACTACCGTAAGTATAATTCCCGATATTTTGATTACCAGTTTCGCCATAACCTGCACGGAATCTTAGATCACTTAAAAATTCTAGATCATCCATAAAAGATTCTGAAGATATTCTCCAGGATCCGGAAACTCCTGGGAAGTATCCCCATCTATTTCCTTCAGCAAATTTTGAAGAACCATCAGCTCTATAGGTCGCACTAATACTATACTTATTATTGAAATCGTACATTACACGACCAAAGAATGAAAGTAAAGCAGCACTCCCTTTATAATCTGTAGAAGTAGTGACATCTGCAACATTTAATGCTCTAATTTGATCGCTTACAAAGCCATTCCCTTGAGAAACAACTCCCGACCATACATTTTCTGAAGATTCGTGTCCTAATAACACATTCAGGTTGTGTTTCCCGAAACTCTTATTATAGGTTAATAAATTCTTCAAGTTCCAGCTATACCAATTTTGTCTTCTTACATTAAGAACAGCCTCTTCAGTATTTAAAAATTCTGCTTTAGGTGTATACTTGTCGAATTCACTAAATTCTGTATTTGCACCAAACTCTAATCGATACTTTAAACCGTCGATAATATCAGCTTCTAAATAGGTATTCCCTAAAAAGCTTTTACGGATAAGATCGGTATCAATCGACAATGCCATTCCTAAAGGATTGTTGAAAAAGATATTTAAGTCGTTATTTTCCTGAACCTGGAATTCTCCATCACCAGTATACGCCGCTAAATCTGGAGCAGACAGTACAGAGTAATTTATAATACCATTACTACTCGAGTTAAACACCAAATTTTCATCAGTTACAGATGTAGATAAATTAGCTCCTACTCGCAACCAATCTCTCACATTACCATCTAAATTTGTTCTAAACGTATAGCGCTTTAAACTAGAGCCTTCGATAGTACCTTCTTGATCGTAGTAACCACCTGAAAGGTAATACGTAAAATCTTTCTTTCTTCCCGAAAATGATAACTGATGATTTTTTGTAGCGGCTGTTTTAAATAACTTTTCCTGCCAATCGGTCCCCTCTCCTAGTAAGTCTGGATTTTGAAATTCTATTCTCGTTTCTAGTCCATAAATATCTGCTAATGCATTTTGCTGCGTAGCATATTGTCTAAGATTCATCACATCCAAAAGTTTAGATTGTGATCTAAATGCGATATAAGAATCATAAGTAATTTTCCCTATCTCACTTTTACCAGATTTTGTAGTAATTAAAACAACACCATTAGCCCCGCGAGAACCATAAATCGCAGTAGCCGAGGCATCCTTTAGAACAGTTACACTCTCGATATCACTAGGATTGATCGATGCCAATGGGTTTACTGTAGTTTCCCCATCACCAGCAAAATTTCCTCCTGCTATTGGTCTTCCACTAGTCGCAGTATTACGCGCATCTCCCGAAACCGGTATACCATCTATAATATACAACGGCTCATTACTTCCGGTTAAAGATGTTGCTCCTCTAATTTTTACTGAAACCGCCGCTCCCGGTTTCCCTGAATCATTAGTTACGGTAACTCCGGCCGCCTGGCCTTGTAACATTTGATCTACGGTTGCCTGAGGTTGGTCTCTAATATTTTCCATATCGACTACCGACACCGCGCTATTAATCTGTTCCTTTCTTTGAGATCCATAACCTATAAGCACTACTTCTCCCAAGCCTTCAATATTTTCCTCTAATATTAAATCGATATTAGATTTACCTGAAACGCTAAATTCCTTAGAGTTATAGCCCACATAGCTAAATAAAATGGTAGCTCCTTCACTAACATCAATACTATAATTACCGTCAAAATTGGTAATTACACCATTATTGGTTCCTTTCTCTATTACCGATACACCGGGTAGCGGAATATTATCCGAATCTCTTACCGTACCTTCTATGGTCTTTTGCTGACCAAAAACAGTTAAAGTAGCCAATAGTAAAAAAGGAATCCACAAGCCTTTCTTTAATTCTTTCATTTGATCTAATTTAAATTTGTAAGTATTTAAATTACTACAACCTTTTCGTAGAAAAATTTAAGTATTCTTCAAAAAATGGTATGTAGAATATAGAATTCAAATTTATAAGTATAGTGGTTAGTATATTAATATTATTTTGTCAATTTGTTATCAAAATCATACGATGATTGATAATTCCGAAATGGGTTACTTTATCTTCTTTGCTAAAACATTTTTCCATCTTGAATATCATCTCTTTACAAATTTTCAAAATTATTGAATATCATAGGGTGAAGCGGTGTTACATGTAGTAAGTAGAAAAAATCTACACAGATGATTAAGTGCTGATGAAACAGAAGACTACTATTTCCTTTAAATTTTATAATTAAAACAGATGCTAAAAAATACTTTTAGTTATTTTTAAATTTTAAAGATATTTTTAATTAGCTAATGGCATTATTTCAGACTTCCGTATTAAAAAAACATCTAAAAGCTCAAGATAATTTAGTAATTAGCAAAGCTTACAAAACCTTTAGTCGCTATTTTTTAGATTCTAAAATTCAGGAAAATATTAAAAGCTCTAAAGAAGAAGAATATCAGGGTATTTTTTTAACGGAGCTCTTTGTAAACATTCTAGGTTATACCATGAAGCCCAATACCAATTACAATTTGGTAGCCGAATATAAAAACCAAACCAACTCGCGCAAGGCTGATGGTGCTATTTTAAAAGATGAAGTAGCCTTAGGCGTTATCGAGCTAAAAGGAACCAACACCAAACACTTAGAAGGGATTCGGCAGCAAGCCTTTGATTATAAAGCCAACCAAAAGGGCTGTGTATATGTAATTACATCCAATTTCGAGAAACTTCGGTTTTATATTAACGATGCCACCGAGTTTTTAGAGTTCAATTTATTTCAATTAACGCAAGATCAGTTTGCACTGCTATATTTATGCCTTCAGCAGGATAATTTAATAAGCGGGTTACCCTTAAAAATTAAAGAAGCTTCTTTAGTTGAAGAAGAACAAATTACCAAAGGTTTTTATAAAGATTATTCTATTTTTAAACGCGAATTATACCGCGATTTAGTAAGGAATAATGCAAAGAAGTTGAAAAATTTGCGACATTCTGAATTGGTTTCGGAAACGCAGCAAAGCGATAATGAAGCTTTACAAACGGAATTTGATCGGTTAGAAAAAAATGTAAAACTCACATTATTTAAAAAATCGCAGAAATTAATCGATCGGTTTTTGTTTATCTTTTTTGCAGAAGATCGCGGATTGTTACCACCCAACGCCATTTTACAAATTATAGAGGATTGGCACCAATTAAAAGATCTCGATGTTAACCAACCACTATACGAGCGTTTTAAACTCTATTTTAAGTATTTAGACACCGGCCGAAAAGGCACCGATAAAAAAGCTGAAATTTTTGCCTATAATGGCGGACTTTTTAAACCGGATGCGCTACTAAATTTACTAGAAATTAACGATGAATTACTAGCAAAACACACCGCAAAATTATCGAAATACGATTTTGAAAGCCAAGTAGATGTAAACATTCTCGGGCATATTTTTGAAAATTCGCTCAACGAAATTGAAAGCGTAAATGCGGAAATTGAAGGCGATAATTTTGACAAACAAAAGAGTAAACGTAAAAAAGATGGGGTGTTTTACACGCCTAAATATATTACCAAATATATTGTAGAAAATACGGTAGGCAAGCTTTGCGAAGAAAAGAAAACCGAACTCGAATTTCGGGAAGAAGAGTATTTTGAAGTTAAAAAAGGAACCCACATTGCCACCAAAAAGAAATTACTCGCCACGCTAGATACGTATCGAGATTGGTTATTACAGCTAACTATTTGTGATCCTGCTTGTGGATCGGGAGCATTTTTAAACCAGGCGTTAGAGTTTCTCATTGCAGAACACACCTATATCGACGAGCTAAAAGCGAAAGTATTGGGCGGTGCTATTGTGTTTAGCGATATTGAAAATACCATTTTAGAGAACAATATTTATGGCGTAGATATTAACGAAGAAAGTGTAGAAATTGCCAAACTTTCCCTTTGGCTACGTACCGCACAACCCCGTAGAAAATTAAACGATTTAAGCAATAGTATAAAATGCGGAAACTCGCTAATAGACGCTAAAAGTGTTGCCGGCGATAAAGCTTTTAAATGGGAAACCGAATTTCCGGAAGTTTTTGCTAAGGGTGGTTTTGATGTGGTGATTGGGAATCCGCCTTATGGGGCTGAATTCAATGAAACAAATAAAAAATTTATCCAAAAAAGCTATATAAGCTATCAATATAAATTTGAAAGTTATTTATATTTTTATGAAAAAGGAATCACTATTTTAAAAAATTCTGGTTTACTCTCCTTTATAACTCCTGAATTATTTTTGAGATTAGATAAATCCTTAAATATCCGAAAATATTTATTAAACCATTCAATTCCTTTAGAATTCAAATTTTGTGGTGAAAAAGTGTTTGAAGATGTAAACGTAAATAGCGTAATTGCTACATTTAGAAAAGAAGATTCCACTAAAAATAAATACTTTAAAATAATACCACTTAATCAACCCAAATGGTATTATGAAATATCTAGATGGAAGTCAGAACCGCTATTAATAATTGATTACCAAGTAAGTCCCTTAACTATAAAAATAACTGAAAAAATTTTCAATAAATCTAAAAAACTGGGGAGTTATGGAGAAGCTATTCAAGGATTAACACCTTATGATAGTTATAAAGGACAATCCAAGGAAATCATAAAATCTAGAGCTTTTCATCATCCCAATAAAATAGATGATTCTTGCGGTATTTGGTTAGATGGAAAAAATATCGGAAGATACTATTATGTTACAGGAACAGAATGGCTTCAATACGGTGATTGGTTAGCTTCGCCAAGAGAACCGAGATTCTTTGAAGGTGCTCGATTACTATTTAGAGAGGTTCCTGGATCAGGAAGACGTATTCAATGCACTTATTTAGAAGATAGATTTTATTATGGGCATAGCATTACTCCATTTAAATTGGATGAAAAACTTGACAAAAATATTTTATATAAGTTGTTAGCTATTGTTAACTCAAAAATGATCAGTTGGTTTGCTTCTGTAAAAGTTTCAAACTTTGCAAAAAAAACATTCCCAAAGCTAAATCCTAAAGATATAAAGAGTTTGCCTATAAGTGAAGAGATTAATCTTTCTAAAAGCAATAATCTTCAGATTGCTGCAATTGAAATTATAGAAAAAAATAAGAAAATCAAGGTGGTTGTAAATAAATTCCAAAACTACTTATTATCGCAATTTCCGATAGAAAAACTCACTAAAAAACTCCAAAACTGGCATGAGCTAGATTTTGGGGAGTTTATTAAAGAACTCAATAAAGCCATTACTAAGGAAAATCGAGAACGCCGTAAAAACGAGCAAGAAGAAATCCCAAAACTCACCAAAAAAGCGGAGTTTGAGTGGATGGAACTTTTTGAAGACAACAAGAAAAAAGCGGTAGAGTTGCAAACGCAAATCAATCAGCTCGACCACCAAATCGACCAAATGGTGTACGAATTATACGGCCTAACCGATGAAGAAATAAAAATCGTTGAACAATCTTAATCTTTTCTATAAAAGCTTATGATTTTTATTCACGAGCACTTAAAAAATAGAATGACGCGAGCTAAATCGCCATTGTAGAAAATTCGTAGTTAGTTGAAATTACAATCTGGCGATTCACCAGCACCGCTAAACGAAAATAGGAATGGTGAGAGATGAAACGCTATCGCATAGATAGCTTAAATATTAAAACATCGTCACCCTAAACTTGATTAACTTCGTTGAATCTTCGATTTCAGGATCTTATCAAAATTAAAAAAGTAGGATGAGATATTGTGTCAAGCACAGCATGACACAGAAAAGATTAAATCATGATCGATTGGAAGGAGCTAAAAGATTACAGCACAATTTTATTGAAGAACACACTACTTTTAATTGATAAAGTTGAGGTTGAATCTACTAATTTCAGCTTAGAAATAAATTCAACTCAATTAAAGGAGTCAGCTTGCGATATCGGCCAACTGACTAAAAATGCTTTTAGCGAGATTGATTTTGATCCCATTTATTGTATTCAATTAATTGATGATTCTAACGAAGAAGAAATAGAGAAAGCTTTTAAAGCTGCTAAAGAAAATAAATACGAAGATCGCTGTTATTCTAAGTTTAATCAAAGATCTAGCAAAACACTTTATGTAGGAATTAGTCAAGGAAATAGTTTTCTAAAGCGAATGCACGAACATTTAGGAGCGGGAGCGAAATCAACCTACGCTTTAAATTTAAAATATTGGATACCCGCAGATATTCAAATAAAAAATTCAGTATTTAAACCCAGCATTCCCGAGTACGATAAAAAAGAACATTTAAACCTTATGGAACTCCTAGAGCAATCACTATGGGATAAACTAAAACCAATGATGGGAAAACGTAGCGGCCAACTTTAGAAGTAAAACTCTTTTTTTAAATACTCTCATAAATAAAAAAACCGCAGATAAATCTGCGGTTTTTATTGCGGAGAAAGAGGGATTCGAACCCCCGGAGGTGTGACCCTCAACAGTTTTCAAGACTGCCGCATTCGACCACTCTGCCATTTCTCCTGAGTGTCTCATCAGCTATTCGCTGATTGCGGGTTCAAATATAGTAAGCTTTTTCATTTCTACACAAGAAATTTTGAAAAAAAATTCATTCAATATATACAAAACTGATTTTCAGTAAAAAAGGATTGATTTTTTTTAGAGATAGAAAAATGCCTACCTTCTTTTATTTAAATTTACGGGTATAATTTAATTACATCATGAAACTCAAACATTTAATCTATTTAGGCATTTTAACCATCAGTGCCGGGGCTTTTGCTCAGCAACAGCAATACAAAAAACTTATGAGCCAGGATTGGGCAAATTTAAAATGGTATCGTGAAGCCAACCAGCAAGTAAAAATGGAAGGCAAACCGGTTACTGCTGTTTTTATGGGCAACTCGATCACGCATGGTTGGTACGACAAGCACCCAGAGTTTTTTAAAGAAAATAATTATATAGGGCGTGGGATTGGCGGACAAACCACACCACAAATGCTTATAAGATTTACTCCAGATGTGATCGATCTTAAGCCTAAAGTAGTGGTGATTTTAGCGGGTACAAATGATGTTGCGGGAAATACGGGACGTTCTTCAGTAAAGATGATTACCGATAATATTAAAGCCATGGCACAACTAGCCAAAGCCAATAATATAAAAGTGGTTTTAAGTTCTATTTTACCGGTAGATGATTATCCTTGGCGACCAGGATTGGAACCCGTTTCTAAAATCGCTGAAGTAAACAACTGGCTAAAAGACTATGCTAAGGAAAACGGCCATATCTTTCTGGACTATTTCCCTGCCCTAGCGAATGAGCAACAAGGAATGAAAAAAGAATACGCTGCAGATGGCGTGCATCCAACTTCAGCAGGATACGATGTGATGGAACCTATGGTTAAAAAGGCTATCGATAAGGCGCTGAAGGAGTAATTGCTAGCTTACTTCCGAAGAAAAAAACCAGCAGAACTCCTTAATTTCAGATAAACTGCTATATTGTGCATTCTTATATAAAATTCGATAAATTCATATGAAAAAAATTCTAGTATTTGCACTAACTGCAAGTTTAGTAGGCTGTGGCGCTCATCAAAAAGATGTAGACAAAGCCGATCCAATGAAATATGCTGAAACTATTACGTCTTCAGATCTTAAAGAACGCGTGTACACTTTTGCAAGCGACGAGTTTGAAGGTCGTGAAACAGGAGAACCTGGACAGAAAAAAGCTGCCGAATATTTAAAAGAGCAATATAAAAAGTTTGATATTCCTTCTGCTTTAGGAGGTGATGATTATTTTCAGGAAGTTCCAAAAAGTTACTTTAGAGGAGACACCAAAGCTTCTGAAAATGTAGTAGCGTATATCAAAGGAAGTGAAAAGCCAGAAGAAGTTTTAGTAATTTCTTCGCACTACGATCACATAGGGATGGATAATGAAGGAAATGTATTTAACGGTGCCGATGATGATGCCTCTGGAAGTATGGGCGTTGTAGAGATCGCACAGGCATTTTCTGAAGCTGTTAAAGATGGTTACACGCCAAAACGATCTATCGTTTTCCTGAACAATACCGGAGAAGAAAAAGGACTTGTTGGTTCTAAATTTTATACCGATAATCCAATTTTCCCATTAGAGGAAACTGTTGCCAATCTAAATATAGATATGATCGGTCGTATAGATCCAGATCACGAAGGTAACGACAATTACATCTACCTTATTGGTAGTGATAAATTAAGTACAGATCTTCATGAACTTAGTGAAAATGTAAACGCTAATTTTATGAATATGGATTTGGATTACACGTATAACGACGAGAATGATCCAAACCGTTTTTATTATAGAAGTGACCATTACAACTTTGCAAAAAACAATGTGCCAGTAATTTTTTACTTTAATGGAGTACACGCCGATTATCACAAAATTAGCGATACGCCAGATAAAATTAACTACGAAGCATTATCTAAAAGAGCCCAACTTGTGTTCTTAACCGCTTGGGAAATCGCTAACCGCGAAGAACGTTTAGTTGTTGATAAAGCTGAATAATTATTTCTGCGGAAACAATCAAAAAAAGCTTCATGATTTTCATGAGGCTTTTTTAATTTTTAACTGTTGCTGAATAGTATTTTGGATTGTTGGTAGTTTAGTATGTTCTATTTCCAGAAATAAATGATTCTAAATTGTTTCGATTCTCAAAGGACTTGCACAATTAAGATTCATTAAATAATGTCTAATGTCCAATGCGACTGCAAACAATTTAACACCTATTGAAAAATGAGAATTGTTAACTGCTAATTAGTTATTGATAATTGTTAATTGGTTTTTGATTACTGCTACCTGATAATTGAATCAATTTTTATCCTCTAATAGCGGTACAAATCGAAATTCACCAAACTCAGTTTTATCGAATTCTGTTGGAGATTTTCGAACAAATAAAGTCATAATCTGTACATCATCTCCTACCGGGATTACGAGCCTACCTCCTACTTTCAGTTGCCCCAATAAATCCTTCGGCACAAATGGTGCTCCCGCAGTTACAATAATCTTATCAAAAGGAGCGTAAGATGGCAAACCTTTATAGCCATCGCCAAAACTTAAATATTTAGGACGATAGCCGATTTTATTTAAAAACGCCTTTGTTTTTCGATACAGTTCTCGTTGGCGTTCGATACTGTAAACTCTGGCTCCAAGTTCGCACAAAACCGCAGTTTGGTATCCGCTTCCGGTACCGATCTCCAATACATTTTCACCTTCAGTAATTTCTAAAAGTTCACTTTGAAAAGCCACCGTAAAGGGCTGAGAAATAGTTTGATCTGCCGCTATAGGAAAAGCTTTGTCTTGATATGCATGATCTTCGAAACTACTATCCATAAAAAGATGACGCGGAATTTTACCAACCGCGTTTAACACACGATGGTCTGTAATTCCTTTTTTGGTTATTGTATTTACCAATTGTTGTCTCTTCCCTTTATGTCTAAAAGTATCCTTATACAATTCTCAGCAGTTTTTTTGTTTACACCGTTTAAAACGGCTTAATTCAAGTAGTTTTTATTTTGAAAAAGCTTAAGATTTCTAGTCTTATTTTCAACTAAAAAAGCCTCTTCAAAATAATAATTATCGAGCAAAAATAGGGAAACAAATTCTATTGCTCCAAGCAAAACCAAGCATGATATTAAGATAAAAATATAATCTGTTTACAATCAAAATAGTATTTTTGTAAAAAATTAAAGCTTATGCTTAAAGTTGGGGTACTAGGTGCCGGCCACCTGGGTAAAATCCATTTAAAATTACTCAATCAATCTTCAAAATATAATCTTATTGGTTTTTACGACGCCGATAAGGAAAATTCAGAAAAAATTGCTTCAGAATTTGGCTATACAGCTTATGATAATCTGGATCAGCTAATCGCAGATGCAGATGTTATAGACGTGGTTACTCCTACGCTTGCACATTTTGATGTGGCTAAAAAAGTGATTTCAGCAAAAAAACACTTGTTTATAGAAAAGCCTATCACTAATACTTTCGAGGAAGCTGAAGAACTTATTAAATTAGCTTCAGAGAATGGCGTGAAAGGACAGGTAGGCCACGTAGAGCGTTTTAACCCGGCTTTTCGATCGGTTGTAGATCGTATTGAAAATCCAATGTTTATCGAGGCGCATCGTTTGGCTGAATTTAATCCCCGCGGAACAGATGTTCCTGTGGTATTGGATTTAATGATTCATGATATCGATGCGATTTTAAGTGTGGTGAAGTCTGAAGTTAAGAGTATCAACGCAAGCGGCGTTTCAGTAATTAGTGATACTCCAGATATTGCCAATGCAAGAATTGAATTCGAAAATGGCTGTGTTGCTAATTTAACAGCTAGCCGAATTTCGATGAAAAATATGCGTAAATCCAGATTTTTTCAACGAGATGCCTATATCTCGGTCGATTTCTTAGAGAAGAAATGTGAAGTTGTAAAAATGAAGGATGCGCCAACCACGCCAGATGATTTTGCGATGATTTTGCAAAACGCTGAAGGAGTTAAAAAACAAATTTATTTTGATAATCCATCGGTTTCCCCAAACAATGCTATTCTAGATGAATTGGAAACTTTTGCCGATGCTATTAATAACGATACTACCCCGATCGTGACTTTAGAACAAGGTGCAAAAGCACTGAAAATCGCCAATGCGGTGATTGCTAATTTTTAAACCACAAAACCGGAATACAGTATGAAAACTATTGCAGTAATTGGTGCGGGAACAATGGGAAATGGAATCGCACATACATTTGCCCAATATGGATTTAGCGTAAATCTTATTGATGTTTCTAAAGAAAATCTTCAAAAAGGAGTAGATACGATAACTAAAAATCTAGATCGTATGCTCGCAAAAGAGAAGATTTCTGAAGAAGATAAACAGCAGACGTTAGACAATATTTCAAGCTTTATTGATATTCCTTCAGGAGTAAAAAATGTTGATCTTGTTGTTGAAGCGGCTACCGAAAATGAAGATTTAAAACTGAAAATTTTTAGTCAGTTAAACGATATCTGCGACGAGAACGTCATTTTAGCTTCAAATACTTCATCTATTTCGATTACCAAAATTGCTTCCTTAGTTAAAAATCAGGAGCGTGTTATTGGTATGCATTTTATGAATCCGGTGCCAATCATGAAGTTGGTTGAAATTATTAGAGGCTACAACACTTCTGATAAGGTAACGGAAACCATTATGAAACTTGCTGAAAATCTACATAAAGCACCAGTTGAGGTGAATGATTACCCGGATTTGTTGCAAACCGAATTTTAATGCCGATGATTAATGAAGCGATTGAAACGCTTTACAATGGCGTTGCCGGTGTTTACGAAATTGATACGGTAATGAAATTGGGAATGGCACATCCTATGGGACCTTTGCAATTGGCCGATTTTATTGGTCTTGATGTTTGTCTTTCTATTTTAGAAGTGATGTATAATGGCTTTAAAAATCCAAAATATGCTCCTTGTCCATTACTGGTAAACATGGTACAGGCCGGGAAAATGGGCGTAAAATCTGGTGAAGGCTTTTATGATTATTCGGAAAGTAAAAAAGCTGAAAAAATATCAGCTCAGTTTGTATAAAATTGAAGCTTATTTTTTAAAATATCAGTCTAAATAAGACGGCATCTTAATCCGATAAACATCAGAGTTCTTTTAGAATCTTATCATGACATTTTTTAATTGAGACTCTAGAGTTAAACCAATAACACCTCAGCGATAAATATCTATTATTTCTCGCGATTGTATTTCAGAGAGATAAAAAACATTGAATTAAATTTCAGAAGAATTGGTAAAAATAACTCCATTTAAAGCAGTACGACCACAACGCGCTAAAGCGGGATTGGTGGCTTCCCGACCTTACGGCGAATACAACGAAGCTGAAATGCGTGCTCGTTTGGATTATAATCCATATTCCTTTCTTCATATTCTTAATCCTGGTTATAAATTTCAGCAAACCATAAGCGGAACTCAAAAATTTCAGCTCATAAAAAATCGCTATCTGGAATTTAAAGAGGAAAATACCTTTGTTCAGGACGAAAATCCATGTTTTTACATTTACAAGATGGAAACTCGTGATTTATCCTGCTGCGGAATAATTGCTGCTGCCAGCGCCGAGGATTATAAAAATGGAATCATCAAAAAGCATGAGGAGACCATCGCAAGTCGAGAATCTTTATTTAAAGATTATGTAAAAACAGTAGGTTTTAATACCGAACCGGTATTGCTTACGTATGAAGATCAACCGGAAATTCAGGAAATTCTTGCGAAAATTATGCAACAAAATCCCGAATATGAGTTCGCAACGCGACAACGCGAAATGCATTATCTCTGGAAGGTTGACAGTAAAGCCGAAATTGAGCAAATTCAGCAGTTCTTTTCGAAAATGGAAAGTATTTATATTGCCGACGGACACCATCGCTCGGCTTCCTCATTTCTATTATCTCAAGAATCGGCTAAAAACAACGAACATCATACCGGGAAGGAATCTTACAATCATTTTCTGAGCTATTTTATACCTGAAAATCATTTAAAAATTTACCAATTTCGCCGTTTAATCACCGATCTAAATGACTATTCTAAGGAAGATTTTCTCATTAAACTTGATGAGCATTTCAGAATTGAAAATAGAAAGTTAGATGCATACAAACCGGAGCAAAAGCATCATTTTAAGATGTATCTGGATGGCGAATTCTATTCGTTGTATTTGCGCAAAACCAGCATGCATTTTACAGATACGCTTAGCCAGCTAGACTGCCAGATTTTATATGATCTTGTTCTAAAACCTATTTTGGGAATTAACGATTTACGAAATGATAAACGCATCAGTTATATTCCCGGCAAAAATGATATTCTGGAAATGAAAAACCTTATCGATAACGGCGAATTTGCGATTGGTTTTGGAATGTTACCGGTTTCCATTTCAGAAATTAAAAAAATTGCAGACGAAGGTCTTACCATGCCTCCAAAAAGCACTTATATTGAACCTAAATTGCGAAGCGGACTTACCATTTACGAGTTTTAAGAAGGAATACTTTATTTGATTCTATTAATTATTATCTTGCAGTAGTTATAAAACAACCTAGCAAATTAAAGAACAGAACGAGAATGAGTGTTGCTGAAAATATCAAAAAATATACTGAAGAACTTCCTGATACTGTAGATCTTGTGGCTATTAGCAAAACTAAGCCCAATGAAGATATTATGGAAGCTTACGAAGTAGGACAGCGCATTTTTGGAGAAAACAAAATCCAGGAAATGACTGACAAGTGGGAAGCTTTACCAAAAGATATTGAATGGCATATGGTTGGCCACGTACAGCGAAATAAGGTAAAATACATGGCGCCGTACGTTGGATTAATCCATGCGGTAGATAGTTTAAAGCTTTTAAAAGAAGTGAATAAACAAGCCAAAAAGCACGATCGTATTATTAGATGTTTGCTTCAGATTAAAATTGCTGAAGAAGATTCTAAATTTGGTATTTCTGCAGGTGATGCTGAAGCGATTTTACAATCTAATGAATATAAGGAATTTGAAAATGTTGCCGTGGTTGGATTAATGGGAATGGCAACGAATACTGAAAATGATGATAAAGTTGCTGAAGAGTTTGATTATCTTCATTCGGTATTTAAAGATTTCAGAATAAAATATCCAGCTATCAAGGAGCTTTCCATGGGAATGAGTGGCGATTATAAAGTTGCCGTAAAACACGGAACCACCATGATTAGAATTGGAAGTTCTATATTTGGAGCTCGTAATTACAACTAAAAATAGAAGGGAAATTTTTTGTACGCAATTTTAGACATAGAGACGACAGGCGGAAAGTATAACGAGGAAGGCATCACCGAAATTGCTATCTATAAATTTGATGGGGAAAAAGTAGTAGATCAATTTATAAGTTTGATTAACCCCGAACGTCCTATCCAACCTTTTGTGGTTGGTCTTACGGGAATTAATAACGAGATGCTTCGTAATGCGCCTAAGTTTTACGAAGTGGCTCGGCGAATAATAGAGATCACTGAGGATTGCATTATCGTTGCTCACAATGCAAAATTTGATTACCGAATTCTTAGAACAGAATATAAACGCTTAGGATTCGAATTTCAGCGAAAATCTTTATGTACCGTAGAGCTTTCTAAAAAACTAATCCCAGATATGCCTTCTTACAGTTTAGGAAAACTGGTAAGAGCTTTGGGAATTCCGTTAAGCGATAGACATCGTGCTAATGGTGATGCACAGGCTACCGTTAAGTTGTTTAAAATGCTGTTGGCCAAAGACACCAAAAAAGAAATTTTAAAAGATAACGTTAGGCAAGAACCTAAACGACAATTAGATAGTAAACTGGTTTATATTCTAGATGATTTACCTTCGATAACCGGGATTTATTATCTGCATGACGAAGATGGTGAGATTATTTATATTGGTAAAAGTAAGAATATAAAGAAACGCATTAATCAGCATTTTACGAACGAGCATGCGAAGGCTAGAGAAATGCAGAAGGAAGTAGCATCGGTATCTTACGAATCTACCGGAAACGAACTTATAGCGCTGCTTCGTGAAAATCAGGAAATAAAAAATAATAAACCCAAATATAATCGGGCTCTAAAGAAGAACATTTTCACTCATGGTCTTTATCATTATACCGATAATGATGGCTATATCAATTTAAAAATAAGCAAAGCAAGATCTGCAAAAAATTGTATTACGACCTTCAGCAGTCTACGATCTGCAAGAAATACGCTTACCAATTGGATAGAAGAATATGAGCTTTGCGCAAGACTTTCTGGCGAGCATCCCGGTACGGGAAGTTGCTTCAACTACACCATTAAAACTTGTCACGGTGCTTGCGTAGGCGAAGAAAGCCCAGAGGATTACAATGAGCGAGTGTTACAACTTATCCAGAAGTATTCCTATACAGATCAAAATATGTTGGTTATTGATCGTGGTCGCGAGATCGACGAAAAAAGTGCACTTTTAATTGAAGGCGGAAAATTTAAAGGTGTTGGTTATTATAATCTGAATCATCAAATAAATAAATTAGGCATTATTAAATCTATCATTACACCTATGACGAATGATAGAGATGCTCAACATATCATCCAAAGTTATTTAAGAAGAAATAAAAAGCTTAAAATCATCAATTTTCAGTAAAATGAATAAATTATTATTACCGCTTTTGCTAATTTTCAGCACTAGCCTTTTCGCTCAAGAAGCAGATTCTCTTTTCAACAAACAAAACTTCAATGTAGACAACATCAGGGTTACCAAAGAAGATCTGGCAGCAACAATCTACTTACCAGACACCACTGCAAATGCTTTTTACATTTTTGAAAATGGCTTCAGCAGAATTGATGATGATAGCGATTTTCATTTATTTACAGATTATGAAGCGAAAATTAAAATCTTAAATAAAGAAGGTTACGATGAAGCCAGTATTGTTATACCTCTTTATAAAGGTAGTAGCAAATCTGAAAAAATCCACGATTTAAAGGCGTTTACATCCTATCTGGATGGATCATCAATCCGTAGTACCGCATTATCCCAAAGTAAAATTTTTACTGAAGAGGACGAAAAATATGATTATATAAAATTCACCTTTCCAGACGTTCAGCCTGGCGCTGTATTGGTTTACTCTTACACCAAGGAAACTCCGTATACATTCAATTTTAATACCTGGTGGTTTCAGAAGGAAATTCCAAAAGCCTACAGCCGATATAGAACTGAAATTCCGGCAAATTATGATTACAATATCATAAAAAGAGGCGAATTGCAGTTAGATCAAAATGATGCTGAAGTAAAGAAAAAGTGCTTTTATGCAGGACAATCTCAAAATGCAGGAGATTGCATCGTTACTACCTATGCAATGAAAGAAATCCCTGCATTTATTGAAGAGGAATATCTTACTTCTAAATATAATTACATCTCACGTATCGAGTATGAGCTTAAGCAAATCACCATGTTAGATGGTTATGAGCGCAAGTATACTAAAGAATGGAAGGATGTAGACAAAGAATTTAGAACAGATAAAAATATTGGCAGACAACTAAGAAAAGACCGACTGGTGAATGAATTATTACCAGCAGAAATTGCGTCTCAAGATAATAATCTCGATAAAGCTAAAGCCATATATAATTTTGTACGAGATCACTACAAATGGAATGAAGAATATGGACTTTTCGATAAAATGAATTTAAAAGATCTTTTGGAAGATCATACCGGTAATGTCTCTTCTTTAAATGTTTTACTTCATAATTTTTATAATAACGAAGGATATAAAGTTTATCCGGTAATTAGTGCGACACGTAACCAGGGGTTTCCAAAAAAGATAATACCTGTATTATCCGATTTCAATTACCTCTTTGTTTTATTGGATAATGATGGCAAAGAATATATGCTAGATGCCACAGATGAGTTTTTAGAATTTGGTCAACTTCCTTTTAGAGCGCTCAACCAATATGGTAGAAAACTAGATTTTGATAACGAGAGTAGTTGGATAGATATTAATCCAGAGGGCTATTCTCAAATCGCTTATCGTGATAGCTTGATCGTAAATAAGGACGGAAGTTCTATTACTAAATCTAAACAAAACCTTGTAGGCTATCATGCGTCCGCAGCACGCAAAAAAATTGAAAGAGATACAGATAAAGAAAACCTTTTAAAAGCCCTAAATACTGTTCGTGATAGTTACGACCTTATTGATCTAACTTACGAAGGGGAAGAAGATACAGATGAAAATTTGAGTCTTACCTACGAGATTAAAAATCCTTCTCAGAAAGTTGGAAATAAGGTTTACTTAAATCCCTTCACTTTTCTGTTTTGGAAAGAAAATCCTTTTAAACTAGAGAAAAGAAAATATCCAATAGACTTTGGTTACAAGGATGTTTATTCCAGCAGTATATTAATTAAAATACCTGCTAACCTTGATATTAAAGAAATACCTTCACAACAAGTGATCGGTATTCCTAATAACGCAGCAAAGATCCAATTTACAGCACAAAAAATAGATACTGAAAATATCTTTGTAAATTTAAGAGTAGTATTTTCACAAGCTATGTATGCTTCAGAATATTATCCTTATCTTAAAGAGTTTATGGATAAACTGGTAACTATTCAAACCCAATCTATAATTGTATTGCAGGAAAAGAACATTTAAATTCGCTAAAACAAATTACGTTTGAAGAGTATAGATAACAGGCCACAGTGGAAGAAAAAGCTTTACGAAATCATTTATGAAGCTGATACTCCAATGGGGAAAATATTCGATATTGTACTTTTAGTGCTTATCGTTTTTAGTGTCGCCTTAGTTATGTTAGAAAGCATAACTCATCTTCACGTAAAGTATTACTGGGAGTTTTTTATTGCAGAATGGGTTATTACAATTTTCTTCACCATCGAATATATTGCAAGGATAGTGGTTATAAAGCGGCCTAAAAGCTATATTTTTAGTTTCTACGGAATTGTAGATCTGTTATCTACTGTTCCAAGCTATCTCGGCTTTTTTATGGGCGGCAAGAATCTGTTTTTTGCTATTAGAGCTTTACGATTATTACGAGTTTTTAGAGTACTTAAAATCACCCGTTACGTTGGCGAATCTAACAAACTGATGATTGCGCTTCAAAAAAGTAAAGCGAAGATACTTGTGTTCTTATTCGCCGTCTTTATTATTTGTATAATTACGGGCACCTTAATGCACCTAATAGAAGGGAAAGCCGGTGGATTTACAAATATTCCAATAAGCATCTACTGGTGTATTGTAACGCTTACTACGGTAGGATTTGGCGATATAGCTCCTATCACACCACTTGGGCGACTATTAGCTTCACTATTAATGATTGTTGGATACGGAATTATCGCAGTCCCTACGGGTATCGTTGGTGCAGAATATAGCAAAGCTACCGACGAAAGTATTGCCGACAATACTCAGGTTTGTCCTCATTGCAACGAAGACCAACACTTAGCCGATGCCGAATTTTGTCATAATTGCGGAAATAAATTAAATGAATAACAAAATACTTATTAGTGTTGTTGGACCCACAGCGATTGGAAAAACCGCACTAGGAATACATATCGCAAATTATTTTGATACTGAAATTATTTCAGCAGATTCCAGACAGTTTTTTAAGGAAATGAATATTGGTACTGCGGTGCCTTCTCCTGAAGAATTATCGGCTGCCAAACATCATTTTATACAACAAATTTCTATAGAAGATCAATATTCTGTTGGTGATTTTGAAAAAGAAGCTATTTCAAAATTAACTGAATTATTTCTGAATCATGATGTAGTGGTTATGGTTGGAGGAAGTGGATTGTATATAAAAAGTGTCATTGAAGGTTTAGATAATTTCCCGGATATTAATCCTGAAATTCGTAAAAAACTTAATAAAATTTTAGCGAAAGAAGGTTTACAACCACTTCAAAGAAAATTGCAAAATTTAGATCCTGAATATTACGCAAATGCTGATATAGAAAATCCACATCGTATTATTAGGGCGCTTGAAATTTGTATAGGTACTGGCAAAAAGTTTTCCTCTTTCCGTAACCAGAAAAAATCGCAAAGAAATTTTAAAACCATAGAGATTGGTCTTACGGCAGATCGACAAATAATCTACGATCGCATTAATCAACGAGTAGATTTGATGATGCAAGCCGGACTTTTAGAAGAAGCCAAGAACCTCTATCCAAAAAAACATTTGAATGCCTTAAATACTGTTGGCTACAAAGAACTCTTCAGTTATTTAGATAACGAAATCGAGTTGGATTTTGCCATTTCAGAAATTAAAAAAAATACGCGTCGTTTTGCCAAAAGACAGCTTACGTGGTTCAGAAAAAATGACAATATTCATTGGTTTGATTATAAGAGCAAACCTGAAGACATCAATGCTTTTATTTCCGAAGAAATAAAAAAACTACATTAAATAATTTTAACAAAGCTAATTCAGTAAAGGTATTGGAATATTCTGCTCTTTTAAAACAGAATATTCCTTCCCCTGAAACTGAAAATTTTTATTTTATTAAAATTATGCTTTGCTTTCTTCTTCCTTGTTTTTTACAACAAGTCTAAATCCTTCACCGTGAATGTTCAAAATCTCTACGTTTTCATCTTTCTTAAGATACTTACGTAATTTTGCGATATAAACATCCATACTTCTAGAAGTAAAGTAGTTATCGTCTCTCCAAATTTTAGTTAAGGCTAACTCTCTTGGCATTAAATCATTTTCATGTAAGGCCAACAGACGAAGTAATTCGTTTTCTTTAGGAGAAAGTTTTTGAGCTTCTTCGTCCTTATAGGTTAAAAATCTAAGTTTAGAATTTAGGTGAAAACCTCCGATTTCAAACTCAAATTGCTTACTATCTGCAACACTATCTGTAGCTTTACGCTGCATGATTGCTTTAATCTTCATAAGCAATACTTCGCTATCAAAAGGTTTGTTTAGGTAATCGTCTGCTCCTACTTTGTATCCTTTTAATACATCCTCTTTCATCGCTTTTGCGGTTAAGAAGATAATTGGAATTTCCTCGTTCTTTTCACGAATTTCTTTCGCCAAGGTAAATCCATCTTTATAAGGCATCATCACATCTAGAATACAAAGATCGAAATCATCTTTCTTAAATTTTTCGAATCCTTCCATTCCGTTTTTTGCGTGAGTCACCTCGTAATCGTTCATTGCAAGGTAATCTTTAAGAACGGTTCCGAAGTTTGGATCGTCCTCTACTAGTAAAATTTTCTTGTTTTCAGTTTCCATATATTATGATATTAGTGGTAATTTAATTATAAACGTACTTCCTTTTCCTTTTTCGCTATTAACGCTAATTTGACCGTGGTGATCGTCCAAAATTTGCTTTACATAAGCTAATCCTAAACCATGTCCTTTTACATTATGAATATCACCAGTGTGTTCTCTATAAAATTTTTCAAATATTTTTTTCTGAACACCTTTTGTCATTCCCGCCCCCTGATCTCTTATTTTCACAATAATGTAATTCTTTACATTTTCAGTATAAATATCGATTCTGGGCTCTTTTTCACTATACTTAATCGCATTATCAAGGATATTCACTATCACATTGGTAAAATGATCCTCGTTTGCTAATATTGAAGATTTTAAGGCTCCAAAATGCGTCTGAATATAACCTCCGCGATCTTCAACAATTAACTCTACATGAGTTATTGCGTCTAAAACAATGTCATGCAATTGCATGCGCTCTTTTCTTAAATCGAGCTCATTTCTTTCTAATTTCGAAATTCGCAATACATTTTCGACCTGAGCGTGCATTCTTTTATTTTCATCTCTAATCATTTTCAGATATCGAAACACTTTAGTTTCATCTGCAATAATTTTCGGATTTTTTATCGCATCTAACGCCAGATTAATTGTAGCAATTGGCGTTTTAAATTCATGCGTCATATTATTGATAAAGTCAGTTTTGATCTGCGATATTTGACGCTGTCTTATTAACTGTGATAACGCACTAGAATATGCTATAACGATGATTAGAGTAAACACTATAGATAAAACAGCCATTAGAGTCACTGAAGATAATACGACACCTTTTTTGCCTTTAAAATTAACCAGTAACTGATAATTGCTATTTCCTGCTCTATCTAAAAATAATGGCACGCCATAGGTAGCAGGATGAGCTACATCAAATTTTTCTGAATGCACTCCTGTCTCTATAGAATTGCTAAATACAGCAAACTCAAATTTAGTATTAAGATCGCGACTTGCTAATTCACGTCTTAGCAAATTACGTATCGTTTTCTCTGAAACTCGTTTTCTTAAGGGTTGTCTCGCAGCTGCTTCAGATATAACATCTCGCAAAATCTCCTTCTCGTAATCCTCTAAACGCATCACACGCTCCATAATATCTGAAGGTGTTTGAGTAGCACCGCTATCCTTACCTACATCTTTTACGATTTTGGTTACTTTACGGTTTATAAGCTTCTTCATCTGAATGCTATCGTTCTTCTGCTCGGCACCAAGAAAATCAGAAGAAATCTTATAATCTGCCTCTTGTATACTGCCAAAGTTAAAAACGTCTTCATTCTTTAACTCATCACGTGTAGCGATTAGATATTCGGTTAAAGTAACTTTATCTATCGTTTGTTCAGAATTTTGTAGCTGAGCTTCGTACTCAAAAATATAGCGCTCAAATTCTTTATTCTGAATTTGTTCTGAAACTTTAATTAAAACCTGTTTTGCGCTATAAGAAAACTGTTCTTCTCTGTCCTCAACTGTACTCTTAATCCAGTAGCCCTGTACGAAAATAATACCGATAAGAGATAAACTCATTAAGACAACGAGTAGTACAAACAACTTCCTATTCATGCCCCAAAAGTAATATTTTAACATTTAGAGCATAACCGGTTTAACCAAATGTTAACAGAGAACTTAGGAAATTTTAGCCGACTTTAAGATAATATCGTTTAATTGTACAACTTGTTTCTTAGAATGTTCAATTTCTTCATTTATAATCTCGAAATCCGCTATTCTACGCTTAGCAGCATCATCCCATTGATTGTCCATTCTGGCTTCGATGTCTTCCCGATTAGAATTATCTCGCTCTAGAAGTCTTTTAATTCGTATTTCTTTTGGCGCAGAAACCAAAACTGTAAAATCAAAATTTTTCTGGCTACCCTTTTCGAATAAAATTGCGGCTTCGTATATAATATATGGATAAGATTGGCGCGCAATCCATTCTTTAAAATGCTGCGCAACGGCAGGATGAATTATACCATTTAGCTGCTCTAAAAGTTCTTTATCTTTAAATACTTTAGAAGCGATAAATGGACGATTTGGCGAATCTTCGTTATAGGATTCTTTCCCTAATAAATTGATAATCTTTTCACGAATTTCAGTAGACGAGTTCATAAGTTCCTTACCGGCATCATCTGCGATGTAAACAGGAACGCCAAGTTCTTTAAACATCTTAGAAACGGTGGTTTTACCACTACCAATACCTCCTGTAAGCCCTACTTTGATCATCGTTTAATGATAAATTGAATTTTACGCTCGTTTAAACGCACATTGTTCACATACCTTGGTTTCTTACTAACCTTAGCCAGCATGTAGCCAACACCATCCTGAATTTCATTAAAATCACATATAATTTTAAACTGCTCTCCTTTTACGTACTCGTAATTTTTAAGGTTTACCTGATAATAAACCACTACTTTTTTAGGGAATATAGTAAGATTAGTTCCTCTTGGAACGTTAATCACTTCTACTGAAATTTCAACATTTCCTTCGGTAAATTTTTCGATTTTCTGGTTGTAGTCTACTGTATTTCGGTAGAAATTTAGCATTCCCAAATTACTGGTATCGATCGCAATCGTACCAGAAATACTTTTACTTAAATTATCACCTTTAATGGACTTCGTAGTAATACTGGTTAAAGTATCTATAATATTTTGAGGGCCGCTAACTGTTACACTATCGGGTTCTAGATGTACATTTTCGATAGCCGAGAAACCTACATCATAATTCAAATCAGTTTTGGGTGAAACGAGGATTCTTTTTTCTTTTCTTGGCTGAAAATCGAAAACCAGAGAGTCTTTCAGGAAATTAGCATTATCGAAATCTATATTTAACTGATTTTCGATCGTATTTCTATTGTCTTTGATATTATAGATTAATTGAGAGCCAACCTCTGAAGTATTACTTAAATCTATCGTTAATCCCGGTTTAAATAGCTGATACTTCCAGATCAATAAAAAACCTTTAGCCTCCAAATTAAATTTCAAACTTTTAGGAGAATCATGCAAGCTTTTATCGAGCGGCATATTTACATAAGTAAGAGGGATTTCTACATTACGGTTATACTCTTTGGAGAGTTGAACCAACACCCATAAAATTGCAGAAAATATCAAAAAGAAGCCGAAGACCTGTACGTTGGCTTTTTTGATTTTTTTTCCTCCTATGTTTCCGTAACTACGCATCTTTAAAAAATAATCCCGGATAAGCTTCCTCCGGATCTGTTTTACGAATTAACATGGTATATGAAGATTTTAAAAATCCATAACCATATCCAAAAAACTGAATTATCGTTGCTATAACGGCTAATGATCCAATTTTGAGGCTTTTTGTTTTGATACTGGCCATAAAAAATAATACCAGAAAATAAAATACATATAATCCTAACATCCACCAAATATCTAAACGTGTGGCTAATGAAGAAATTACAAATCCTGTAATAAATACCGAGGGAAACCAATAGGTAATCTTACCACTCCCTTTATGCCAACGATTTAAGATAGGTCGGGTAAGACCAAATTTATAAACCTGACTATAAAATTTCTCCCAATCTATTCTTCTTTTATGGAATACGACCGCCTTAGGAATAAGACAGGTTGTAAAGTTCAGCTTTTCTAAACGTAAAGAAAGATCTGGATCTTCACCAGGATGAATGCTACCAAAACCACCTGTTGCTTTAAAAGCTTGTTTAGAAAGTCCCATATTAAAACTTCTAGGCTGGAATTTATTGACGGCTTTCTTCCCACCACGAATTCCTCCGGTGGTAAGAAAAGAAGTCATACTAAAATCTATAGCTTTTTGAATATCGCTAAAGGTTTTATGAGCACCATCGGGACCGCCAAAGCAATCACAATAATTCTTTTCTAAACCATTATCAACCTGAGTTAAATAATCTTCAGGCAAAATTACATCACTATCTAAAATCAGGAAATAATTTCCTTTAGCTCGCTGCATCCCATAATTTCTGGATTTACCGGGACCTGAATTATCCTTAAAATAATAGCTAATATGAAGTGTACCTTCAAACTCTTTAATAATCTCTTTTGAGGTATGGCTAGAACCATCTTCTACAATTACAACCTCAAAATCTCGATTAAAATTTAGAGCGGTCATGCTCTGTAGCAACTCTCTAGTCTCTTCAGGACGATTGTAAACAGGAACGATAAAAGAATATTCTCTATTCATTTTCAGATGAATAACAGCTATGTTATTTTATAAGTGAAGTTAAAAAAGAAAAACTGAATTTATCTCAAATTAAGCTAAGCTTAACGATATAGATAAGCCAAAACTTGAAGATAAATTCAGTTTTAAATTTCAGCAAAAATTACTTTTCGCCTTCTTTCTCTACAAAAGCTTCCATAACTTCTTGGCTAACGCCTACGTTAGAGAAACCTCCGTCGTGATATAAATTCTGTAAAGTTACTTTCTTAGTTAGGTCAGAAAATAAAGTAATGGTATAATCAGCACATTCTTGTGCTGTTGCGTTACCTAGTGGAGACATTTTATCGGCGTATGCAATAAACCCATCAAAACCTTTTACACCCTGTCCTGCTGTAGTTGGTGTTGGCGATTGAGAAATAGTATTTACTCTCACTTTTTTATCTTTTCCGAAGAAATAACCAAAACTACGAGCGATACTTTCTAAATAGGCTTTATTATCGGCCATATCGTTATAATCTGGAAATACACGTTGTGCCGCCATATAAGAAAGCGCTACGATACTACCCCATTCATTCATTGCATCTTTTTTGTAAAGTGCTTGCATTGTTTTGTGGAAAGAAACTGCAGAAACATCCCAGCCTTTAGCCGTAAAATCATAATTTTGATCGGTGTAATGCTTTCCTTTTCTAACGTTTACAGACATCCCGATAGAGTGAAGTACAAAGTCTATTTTTCCTCCAAGAATTTCTACCGCTTTGTCTACAAGATTTTCTAGGTCTTCAACTTTTGTAGCATCCGCAGGAATAATTTCAGCTCCGGTTTGTTCAGCTAAGTTTTTAATGCTTCCCATTCTCATGGCAATTGGTGCGTTGGTAAGCACAAATTCAGCACCTTCTTCGTGGGCTTTTACCGCTGTTTTCCATGCAATAGAATTCTCATCTAATGCCCCGAAAATGATTCCTTTTTTTCCTTTTAAAAGGTTATATGACATGTCGAAATATGTTTTTTAGATTCTTTCAGCCGGTAAAGATAGTAAAATTCACTGCAGCCAAAGGTTTTTTAAAATCTATTAATTCTCAAGCAGCGATACCGCGTGTGCCCTAGCCGATTCTCCAATAGCATTTCCTCCCAACATCATCGCTAATTCGTCGATACGCTCTTCTCGTTCTAATCTTCTAATCTTGGTACTGGTTACTTCTCCCGTATCTTCTTTAAATATTTTAAAATGAGCACTTCCTTTACCGGCAATTTGTGGTAAATGTGTAATCGCTAACACCTGCATACTCTGCCCCATTTTCTGTAAAATCTCACCCATTTTTTGTGCAATATCACCAGATACTCCGGTATCAATTTCATCAAAAATAATCGTTGGCAGATTACTTTGAGCTGCTAAAATACTTTTTACGGCCAACATGATTCGGGATAATTCTCCTCCCGAAGCTGCTTTGCGTATTTCTTTGAAACTTCCGCCTTTATTTGCCGCTAAATACCATCCTAAAGTATCGTTTCCGTTAGCAAAAAACTTTTCTCCCTGTTCTAAGCTAATTTTCAATTTAGCATTTGGCATTCCCAATCCGCTTAGCATTGCCTCTGTTTCTTTTACAAACGGAGGAATAATTTTTTGCCTGCGATCGTGAAGACTTTTGGCAAATTTCGATAATTTACCTTCTTGTTTTTTTATTGCTGAAGCGATTTCAGCTAAAGCTTCGTCTGCATTTTCACTAACAGCCACCTGCTTTCTTAGATCATCTGCAATTTCTAGTAATTCTGAAATTTCTGAAACGTTATGCTTCTTCTGAAGGTTGTAAATTATCTGAAGCTTATCGTTTGTCTTCTCCAATTCCTGAGGATCGGCTTCTGTACTTTCTAAAGCCGCTTCCAACTCAGCATTAATATCATCTAATTCGATAATCACACTTTGCACACGTTCGTGCATACTTTCGTAATTCGCTGAAAATCTCGATATTTTAGCTAAATTATTTCGAACCTCTTTTAGTGTGCTTAAGCTCCCTATTTCTTCCTGAGCGATAAAGTTGATTGCCGAATTTACCTGTTCGGTTAATTCTTCAACATTATTTAGCTCTTCATAGCGGGCCTCTAGCTCTTCCAGCATTCCAGATTCTAGCTTTGCCTCATCTATTTCATTCAGCAAAAACACATTATAATCGTACTCTTTGGTTGCCTGTGCCTGTTCTTCTTTTAAAACTTCCTGACGCTTTTGTAAAGCTCGAAGATCTTTTAAAGCTTCTCGATATTCTAAATTTAAAGCATCATTATTGGCGATAGTATCTATTACCTGAAACTGATAATCGGTGTTTCCTAAGCTTAAAGTTTCATGCTGACTGTGAATATCAATTAAATAATTTCCTAATCCATTTAAACTTGCCAGCGTTACCGGCGTGTCATTTACAAAGGCACGAGATTTCCCAGAAGCTAAAATTTCTCTTCTAATAATCGTTTTGGATTCGTAATCTAAGTCGGCTTTTTCAAAAAAGTTCGTTAAGCCATAATTAGAAACATCAAAAACTCCTTCTATTACACATTTTTTATCAGGATTTTTAATCGAACTATAATCTGCCCGATTTCCTAAAAGCAAACCTAATGCACCCAGCATAATAGATTTCCCTGCTCCGGTTTCTCCAGTAATAATGGTAAAACCAGGCTGTAAATTCATGTTGATATCTTCGATCAACGCGTAATTTTTAATAGATAAAGATGTAAGCAATTTTCTTAGAATTTGAGTCTAAATATAAGGGAGATATTGGCGGAAATCAACTGCCTTTAAAAGAAATATTCTTATTGGATTTGGCGCCACTTTCTAGCATAACTTGGTGCCATGCTGTTTAGCTTTTGGGTAAGCCCGCGAGTACCAACATCGGGGCCATCAGAAAAAACATCGATTATTTCATCTGATTTTGCATCAAAAAACATTCGTAATAATAACGAATTTCGGCGAACAGAATTCATTGTCCTTAAGCTTTCCAAAGCTACAGCAATAGATTTCTTTCCTTCAGTAAGATCTTCGTGCATCCTATCCAAGCCTTGTCTATGATAAGTATACATTGCATTTCTATATTCTTTAAAAGAATTTGAAAGTAAATCTGCATTCATCCTGAAGCGGGACCTGGTATTCCCGCTTGGTTGCCAGCCACTGCTATTACTTTGCTGGGCTACCGTGACAATTTGTTTAGCTTCTTCAAAAAAAGGAGTTCCGCCATCTTGCTGAAAAGAATCGGCATCTAAGCCTAAGATTGTATAAACATAAAAACTTACCACAGAAACCAAATTAGAGCTATAAGAATTCTGATTATAATTTAATGGCTGATATTCTCGATAAGCAAAATTGAAATCGTCATCACTATAATTGAATATAGGAGAAACCATATCTGACGCAAAGACAGGCCTGGAAGATTGCACCTGGATACTTGCTGAAAAATTTTCTCCTTCAAAAGAATTTATTGTAATAAACATACTACAATTAATTCGTTGCTCTGGCGGCAATTCTCTACCCGTCCAGCTAGTTGTATTTACAAATTCCTGAAGGGAACTTTTTAAGGTTTTAAAAACGCTTAAATTAGCCTGCCCTGTTTGTTCTGCGTTGATTTGAACACTGCAATTAAGTTCCTGTGCCTTCAACTGAAAGCAAGAAAACAAAACTAATATTGCAATTATTCTATTCATGAAACAGATTGATTAATTCATTTAGAATATCCTGAGCGACTTCAGATTTGGGCTTTAACCCAAAAGTTTTTACTTCTTCAGAAAAAACAAAACTTACTTTATTGGTATCTTTTTGAAATCCCGCACCTTTATCCTGTAGCGAATTTAAAACAACAAAATCAAGACTCTTCTTTTTCAGCTTAGATTTTGCATTCTCTAATTCGTTATTGGTTTCTAAAGCAAAACCTATTAATTTTTGGTGCTGCTTATTTTCCCCTAAAGCTTTTAAAATATCCTGAGTTTTGGTGAGTTTTATAGTTAAAGTCTCGTCTGCTTTTTTAATTTTCTGATCAGCT
Source organism: Zunongwangia endophytica (assembly GCF_030409505.1). NCBI lineage: Bacteria > Pseudomonadati > Bacteroidota > Flavobacteriia > Flavobacteriales > Flavobacteriaceae > Zunongwangia > Zunongwangia endophytica. Next base: position 2,228,300 of record NZ_JAUFPZ010000002.1, read on the forward strand.
ACTTTTTCTGGCGTGTAATCTGAAACTGCCGCAGCTGCTATAACTGCATCTACATTTCCAAAATGCTCCGTAACTGCATCATACATTTGCTGGGTAGTGGTGACTTTAATTAAATTCACCAGATCTTTTTCTATCTGCAAATGTGTAGGACCAGAAACCAAAATTACCTCAGCGCCTAAATTTGAGGCAGCTTTTGCAATTTCATAACCCATTTTACCGCTACTATGATTCCCAATAAAACGTACAGGATCTATAGCTTCGTAAGTTGGACCTGCGGTGATCATCACTCGCTTACCTTTTAAAGGCAAAGAAGCCGACAAATGATTTTCTAAAAACTGAATAATTTCTTCAGGTTCAGCCATTCTACCTTTACCGCTTAGTCCACTGGCAAGTTCCCCGGTTCCCGCAGGAATCATTGAATTACCGTAATTTTCTAAAGTTTCAAAATTATTTTTGGTAGAGGGATGCTTATACATGTCTAAATCCATTGCAGGAGCAAAATAGACCGGGCATTTTGCCGAAGCATAGGTTGCTAGTAACAAATTGTCACTATTACCCGAAGCCATCTTAGAGAGTGTATTGGCTGTTGCGGGTGCAATGAGCATTAAATCTGCCCATAATCCTAATTCTACATGATTATTCCAAACTTCGTTTTCCTCTTCAGTAAAAGAAGAATAAACTTCGTTTTTGGAAAGTGTAGAAAGGGTAAGCGGAGTTATAAAATCTTTTGCAGCCGGCGTCATCACCACGCGGACTTCTGCGCCGGCCTTAATAAAAAGTCGAACTAACGAGGCCGTTTTGTAAGCTGCAATACCGCCGGTTATACCCAAAAGTATTTTTTTGCCTCGTAGTACAGACATAATATTAGAATCTATTATTAAGAATCTTAATTAGATTGCTTCTTCTGAATCTTTGGTGTTACGATAGTAAATTTTATCGCCTAACCATTCTTCTACTGCCAAAGCATGTGGCTTAGGAAGTCTTTCGTAAAACTTAGAAACTTCAATTTGCTCCTTGTTTTCGAAAATTTCGTCTAAACTATCGTTGTAAGTTGCAAACTCATCCAGCTTTTCCAGTAGCTCTTTTTTGATCTCTGAATTGATCTGATTAGCTCTTTTAGCGATGATTGAAATTGCCTCGTAGATGTTATCTGTAGGGGCATCAATCTGATTTTTGTCGAGCGTAGTAGTGTTAACCGCTGCTTCAGTTTTTTTAATATCCATTTTCCTTAAACTAATTAAAAGTTTTCAACCTTGCTTGTATCTCCTCGTATGCTTCGTCTACATTCGCAACATACTCACCATCAGGATAACTTTTCTTGTACGCCTGATAATATTCTTGTGCTTCTTGTAAACGTTCTTGCATTAAATTCCTATAACTATTAATAGCATAGGAATATGCTGCATCAAATCTTAGGTAAAACGCTTCTTCGCGATATGGTGTACCAGGATAATCTGCTATAAAATTATTGAAAGAGGTAATTGCTGCCGTAAAGTTTCCTTCACGATAATTCCCACCAATTCTCCAATATTGTTTTGCTATTTCAAATGCTTTTTTCTCTAACTTCAAACGTAACTCAGTCGCCATTACATTGGCTTGCTCTGCGTATTTACCATCAGGATACTTGTTAAGATAATTTTGTAGTGCTTCTACAGCCTTATTTGTATCTGTTTGATCTAAATCAAAACGCGGTGATTCTTCGTAATAACTTTTAGCCGATTTAAAAGACGCTTCTTCTACCTTATCACTATTTGGATAAGACTGAACAAAACGCTCAAACTCAAAGCTAGACAAATAATAATCTCCTACCTGATAATAAGAATCGGCATAAAGGTAACTTAATTTCTCTCCCTGAGGTTTCCCGCGGTACTGTGGTAAAATCTGCTCAAAGAGACGAAGCGCCTTTCTATATTTGCGGTTACTGTCTTCTTCTTTAGCTTCATTGTAAAGTTTTTCTGCGAAGGTGTATTTGTCACCTGCATTTTCGCTTTTCAACACTTTTTGGTAGTCACTACAGGACTGAAGAATAAAAATAAAACCTAGTAAGAGTAATCCTTTTCTCATCATTTGTAAAAACATCTTGCAAAAGTACAGTTTTTGGAATTATAAAAAAAACTTTCCGTACGTACAACATTAACAGTAAAAGCCTTTATTTATTATACCTGAGCGAAGTTTATTTTTCTATTCGTAAATTTTCCTTTACTCTAAACGAAAAAAAGCTGCCTATAGCAGCTTAAATTTATATCGAAATTAATCGAATTTCTGCTAAACGATAGCGGTATAAAATTGATTAATAAAATCACCAATTTTGATTTGTAAGCCCTCTGAAGCATTTACCAATGGTAATCTTACATTCTTACTGCATATTTCCTTCTTTTCTAAAATAGCTTTGATACCTACCGGGTTCCCTTCAGCAAAAGCCAAATCTATAGATGCTGCTATTTTGTAATGTAATTGGTAAGCTTCTTTTGCGTTTCCTTCTAAACCTAATTGAACCATGTGTGAAAATTCAGCAGGAAAGCCCTGTCCTATAACAGAAATTACTCCTGCCCCACCAGCAAGCGTCATTGGCAGTGTAATCATATCGTCACCAGAAATCACTTTAAAACCTTCTGGCACATGACTAATTAACTTCATGGCTTGCACAATATCTCCCGCAGCTTCCTTCACTCCTATTACATTATCACATTCATTAGCGATTCTAGCAATAGTTTCTGGTAACATATTAGATCCTGTTCTTCCAGGCACATTATATAGAATTATAGGAAGCGGTGAAGCTTCTGCTACCAGTTTAAAATGCTGAAAAATTCCTTCTTGCGAGGGTTTACTATAATATGGTGAAACCGATAGAACGGCCTGAAAATCTTTTAGGTTTGTAGTTTTCACTTCCTCTACCACTGCCATAGTATTATTTCCACCTATTCCCAAAACTAAAGGAAGACGATTATTATTTACTGTGACGATGCATTTAATTACCTGTTCTTTTTCCTGTTTAGTAAGCGTTGTGTATTCTCCCGTAGTTCCTAAAACCACAAGATAATCGATACCATTTGCGATTTGATCTTCTACCAATCGCTCTAAAGCTTCAAAATCTACACTTAGATCATTTTTAAAAGGAGTTACCAATGCTACTCCTGTGCCTACAAACGCGCTCATCTTCTCGTATTCGTTTAATTTTATCAATATTTCAGCATCATTTTTTAAATAGTAATCTATACTAATGATCACTCTTCAGTTAATAAATTTCTATTTTATCAAAAGCTTTATTCAAGCAAATTTCACATGATGCTGGCCGACAAATGTAAATAATTTCATATAGAATTTTACTAGCAGGACATCTTCAATATCGCTGCCTGTTTCTATATTTAACAGGTTTGTTTTTTTTGTTACAATAAATACACATCAGTATTTAACGCGTTCAAATTCTTCCGAAGAAACTCAGCATACTTTCTGAATCTGTTTTACCTTTGCAGCGCAACAAATATAGACATGAGAAAAGACGTTTGGTTATTTTTTTTCGCAGTTAGCATTTTTGCTTTACAATCGTGCAAATTTAACCCCGAAACACCAGAGACTAAAGTTGACGGTCGAGAAATCCCAATTGACAGTACTGTAAGCGCCGATCAGGAAATTGAGAATTTTATCGCTCCCTTTAAAAAACATCTAAATGAAACGCTCGACAATCCTCTAGCTTATAATCCAAGTGTATTAAGCAAAGGTGAAAAAGGGATGAATACCGGTATTGGTAATCTAATGGCCGATATTGTAATAGAACAATCGAATCCTGTTTTTGAAAATCGCACTGGTAATTCTATTGATTTTATTTTGCTGAATTATGGCGGAATTCGTGCTGAATTAAACAAAGGGGATATTACAACTCGTGATGCCTACAACATGATGCCTTTTGAAAATCAAATTGTAATTGCTGAATTATCTGGAAAAAAGGTAAAAGAGTTGCTTTCTTATCTGGAAAATGGAAAATCTGCACATCCTGTGAGTGGCATTAAAATTAAAATGGATAAAGATTATCATATCACTGAAGCCAGCGTAAACGGAAAACCAATTAATGAAGCGCAAAATTATTTTGTGGCTACATCAGATTATTTGCAACAAGGTGGAGATAGCATGAACTTTTTTAAAGACCCGATTAATTTATACAATATTGATTATAAATTGAGAAATGCTATTATTGATTATTTCGAAAAAATCGATACGATTGCAGCAAAACAGGACGATAGATTTATTAAAGAATAGCTGAACCTCTTAGCGATAGAAAAAAAGCCAAGCGGTTTCTAAAGATTGCTTATACAGCCTTTAAAAGATTAAAAAACAAATTCCCAATCTGAATTTATAGGAATGAAAAGAAGAAATTTTATTCAGCAAACATCAGCAGCTTCAGCATTTGTAGGATTAGGTGGTTTATCTTCACTTAGTTTTTTTGAAGCTTCTAAACATATTACGATTTTGCACACTAACGATGTGCATAGTCACATCGAAGCATTTGGCCCAGATCACCATAGAAATCCAAATATGGGCGGAGTGGCTAAAAGAGCTGTTTTAATTGAAAAAATTAGACAGGAAAACCCTAATACTCTTTTGCTGGATGCGGGAGATATTTTTCAGGGAACGCCTTATTTTAATTTCTATGGTGGAGAGTTGGAATTCAAACTTATGAGTAAATTAAAATATGATGCCGCTACTTTAGGGAATCATGATTTTGATAACGGTATCGATGGGTTATTTTCACAACTTCCGAATGCCGGCTTTGATTTCCTTATTTCGAATTATGACTTCAGCAATACCATCATGCACGGGCAGACTAAACCCTATAAAGTGTTTACAAAAAATGATGTGAAAATTGGCGTTTTTGGTGTAGGAATCGAATTGAAAGGTCTCGTTAACGACAAGCTATATAAGGAAACGCAGTATCTTGACCCGATAGAAGTTGCTACAGATATGAGCGCTATTCTGAAGAACGAAGAAAACTGCGATCTGGTAATTTGTCTTTCACATTTAGGATATAAATACGATAGTCAAAAAGTAGACGATCATAAACTAGCCTCTAAAACCGATAATATCGATTTGATTATTGGCGGGCACACTCATACTTTTTTAGATGAACCAATTGTGGTTAAGAATAAAGTTGAAAAAAATGTGATGATTAATCAAGTAGGATGCTACGGACTTTATTTAGGCCGAATTGATTTCTATCTGGATGGAAAGAATTCAGCCGCTAGCAACGGAAAAAGCATGAAGGTTCAACCTTAAAATACCAAGGGCGCGTAAATCTAAAATTGTTTATCTTGTAAGCAAATGATCTTTATCACGCCTAAGCCATTACTTTAAAAAAAATAGCATAATGAGTTTATTAGAAGATTTACATTGGCGATATGCCACTAAGAAAATGAATGGCAAAAAAGTGCCTCAAGATAAATTGGATTATATATTAGAAGCCGCGCGTTTGGCTCCTTCTTCTTCAGGTTTACAGCCGTATAAAATCATTGTGATTTCAGACCAGGATTTATTAGATAAAATAAAAGGTATTTCTTGGAATCAGAGTCAGGTTAGCGATTGCTCTCATCTTTTAGTTTTCGCTGCATGGGATCATTATACTGATGAGCGTGTTTCTAAAGTATTCAACTACACCATGGACGAGCGTGGTTTACCACATGAAACAATGGACGATTATAAAGCAAATATTCTTGGACTTTATGAGCCATTAGGTAAAGTATGGCAAGCCGAGCATGCTTCAAAGCAAAGTTATATTTCTTTCGCTATGGCAATTGCTGCAGCTGCTGAACAAAAAGTTGATGCAACACCAGTAGAAGGTTTTGTTCCTGAAAAACTAGATCAGCTATTAAAATTAGAAGGTAGTGGTTATAAAAGCACACTGCTTTTACCTTTAGGTTACCGCGAAGAAGAAAACGACTGGTTGGTAAATATGAAAAAAGTTCGTACACCTAAAGAAGACTTTATTACAGAAATGACGATCGATGATGCTGCCGAATTTAACGACGCACCAATGGATAAAACGATTGGAGATTTAAAGAAATAATTTCTCGATTTAGAGAAGATTTCAAAAGCATTGAAAAAGCCTTATCGATATGATAAGGCTTTTTTTATAAAATTATTTCTTCAAATTCTCATCTTTAAAATACACATTTTACAATTACTGCTTACTGAAGTATTTTTTATTGATTTCAACCTAATTTATTCAATTAAAAAAAGTCAATTATATTTGACAAAATTATTTCTTTTTTAAATGAACGATTGGAAACCATATGCAATTAAGGAATATGATCAGCAAGAGCTTCATCTATTAAGAGGTAATAGAAATTTCCTAGAGGGTTTTAGCATTTTTGAAGAAAGCCATTTAAAAGGAGAGGCTTCCGGCTTTACGTTTCCCTTCCGTACCAATCATCACCTCATCATATTGCTTTTAAAGGGTAAAGTTAAATTAGAGCTTAATTTAAATACGCATATTCTAGAGCCTAACGATCTAATTTCGGTTTCGGGCCATATGGTCACACAATCCATAGATTTTTTAGAAGATTCGAAAGCAATCATCCTCACGTTTACAAAAAATTTCGCACTCAAAAACACGCTTCAAAGCAGGACGCTAGAATCCTTTAAGCTACTTTCTTCGACTAACAGTAAAAAGGTTTCTTTAAATGCTGATGAATTAGAAATTTTCATTTCTATAGCGACCTATCTTCGTCTTAAAACAAAAAATATTGATGAAGATCATATCGAGCATAAGATCATTCATGCCTTCAATTTAATTTTTTATGAGTTAAGGGCTTTATATGAAAAGCAACATCCTTTATTGCCTATTGAAATTTCTAGAAAAGAAGAACTTTCAGCAAACTTTATTAACTCATTAAAGTTACACATTAAAGAAGAACGCAGTGTACTGTTTTATGCTGATAAATTAAATGTTACTCCCGGACATCTTACTAAAATGCTTAAAAGTATTTCAGGGAAAACAGCTCGCCAATTAATTGATGAAGCAGTGATCCTTGAAGCCAAAATTTTATTAGAAAACAGAAGTCTAAGTATCGCTCAAATAACCGAAGCTCTCAATTTTAGTGATCAATCTTTTTTTGGTAAATATTTTAAAAAAGCTACAGGACATTCCCCCTCCGCCTATCGTAATAACCTCGCCCAAGGCTAATTCCACTATAGCGCTTTTTAGACCATTTTTAAAAACACCTATAACGTGTAATTTTTAAGTTACACCATATACGCGCCCTTATATTACTTAGCGTAAGAACAATCTTCTCTATATAAATATTGATAAAAATTGACTAAACTCAATCTTTTTACGAACATAAAATGATGGTTTTAGACCAATTTTGGCTGTATTCTAACCTTACCACAGCTTTAAATATACCGCACCTTTGCACGTCGAAATGAGCACCTTACTGAATTTTAACAATTAAGGCACTCATCATAGAAATCAATATTTATAATAATTAGAACTTAACAATGAAGCTTATTTTTTTTCTAAGAAAGAACAGTGCATATCCTTTAGTAGTGACTATGCTTTTAATGATTTCAACATTAACTAGCTGTAACGACTCCGCTCAAAAAAAACAAGAGGCCACCGCTTATCGTGTTTCAGTTCAAAAAGTGACCGGCAGCAAAGGCTCAGAACAGTTTAATTACAGTGGTAATCTAGAAGCCGACAATACTGTTAGCTTGTCGTTTAGTGTTAATGGTCGGGTTCAGGCTATATATGCAGAAGAAGGTCAGCATGTTAACAAAGGCCAGCTTTTAGCATCTTTAGAACAAACGCGTTACCAAAGCGCTTTTGCTGTTGCTGAAGCCAACTATACCAGAGCTGAAGATCAACTTAAACGTAGTCAGGATCTATTTGATTTAAAAAGCTTACCAGAACGTGATCTAGTTGTCACTAAAGCAAATAAAGCTCAGGCGAAAGCTAATATGAATTTGGCTGCCAAAGATCTTGAAGACACTAAACTAGTAGCTCCTTTTACAGGGATAATTACTAAAAAAGTAACAGAATCTGGCGCTATGCAATCTCCCGGTTCTCCGGCTTTCATACTCACAAAAACCAATGTTATGTACGCTACCGCTTCTATTTCAGAAAGTGATATTGCTCACGTATCTATTGGAGATTCTGTAGAAGTTGAGATCCCTGCTTTAAACGAAAAGCGTACAAGTCAAGTAAGTATTTTGGTTCCTCAGGCAGATAACTACTCCCGAACTTTTGAAGTGAAGGTGAAATTAGACAATAATGATGGTGCGATTCTACCGGGTATGCTAAGTAAACTTCATATTAATACAGGAATTTCTCAAGACAGAATCAGCATACCAACTACGAGTATTTTAAAAGATACCGATAATATCGCCTATGTTTTTCTTGCACAACCTAATAAAACAGCAATTAAAAAACGTATCACGATAGAACGTGCTACAGGAATGAATCAGGTAATTATTTCGAGTGGACTACAAGAAGGAGATCTTCTAATTACAGAAGGAAACTCTAAACTGGTTGATGGAAGTCCTATTCAGTATTAATAGATCAAATTTTAAAAAATTCTAAGAGGATTTTAATATGACAAAGAAAAGAAAAATACACTATTTGGAATCGGTGATGAAACACAACCAGGTAGTGAAAGTAGTAATAGTTCTATTACTTATACTTGGTTTGTATTCACTTTTTAATATGCCTAGAAGTGAAGATCCGGATATTGTAATGCCTACCGCGATGATTTATGCATTCTATCCTGGAGCAGATGAGTATCAAGTAGAACAGGAAGTAACCGATAAGATTGAAGAATACCTTTTTTCTTTTGAAGAGATAAGAAAGGCTAAAACGAAATCTGAAACCCGAGAAGGACAATCTTTTATTACGGTAGAGATTTATTCTTCAGTAAAAAACAGAAAACAATTTTGGCATACGCTACAATTAGACATGCAGTCTAATTTGCTGCCCAACCTACCTAAAGGTGTTGTTGGACCTTTTGTAAATAGCAATTTTAGTGATGTTACCGCCATGATTCTCTCTGTTTCTTCTTCAGAACGTACTTATGCTGAAATTGAAGAATATGTAGATAAGTTAGATGACGGACTTAAAGTAATCCCTACAGTTTCTAAAATTAACAGAAGTGGAGAGCAACAGCGTCAAATTTACATCAGTGTAAACGATGAAAAATTACGCCAGTATGGCTTTGATATGAGCTTGTTAATTAACAAACTTCAGCAAGCTAACGTCACTCAATATTCTGGGGAATTAAATATGGGATCAAACACCTTGATACCTGTTTACAGTTCTGGTAGATTTCAGTCTGAAAAAGAAATCGCCAATCAAATTATCTACACCACTCCAGAAGGAATTGTTGTTCGCTTAGAAGATGTAGCAACGATAGAACGCCGTTTTGAAGAAAGAGAATCTTATGTGCGTGTAGGTGAAGAACAAGCAATGGTTTTGTCTATCAATATGCAGCCCGGCAATAATATTGTTGCTTTTGGAGAGACCGTTCAAGAAAAAATAGATAAGATTAGAGCTGAATTTCCTTCAGATATTCATATTAAAACCATCGTTAACCAACCTGAAATTGTAGACGATAGTATTGGTCATTTTATGATCGAATTTGGGATGGCTATTGCTTCAGTAATTATTGTCGTGATGCTTTTACTTCCCTTTCGAGTGGCTGCTGTTGCTTCAATTACTGCCCCTATTTCTATTATTATCACCTTTGGATTAATGAATATGGTTGGCTTGTATTTACATCAGGTAACTTTAGCCGGTTTAATTATTGTTCTCGGGATGGTGGTAGATGATGCCATTGTGGTCGTAGATAATTACATTGAAAAACTAGATGAAGGAATCACGCCCTGGACGGCAGCGTGGACATCTGCAAAGCAACTTTCGCTCCCTATTTTTACAGCGACTATTGCAATTATTTTTGCCTTTGCTCCACTAGCTATTTTTATGGATGGTGTTGCTCAAGATTTTATGTCTTCTTTACCCGTAGCTATTGGCTTGGCCTTATGTACTTCTTTAGTGGTTGCTTTAGTGTTTACGCCTTATACCTGCTATGTATTTATCAAAAAAGGACTTAAACACAAAATGAGCGAACGTAAAGTGCGCAAAAAGAGTTTGCTAGATTATTTACAGCTGTTTTTTGATAAATGTATTGAAACGGCTTTCCGCTGGCCAAAAGTTACCTTGTTAGTTGGTTTTCTATCAGTCATCAGTGCCTTTGGAGTTGCAGGAAACTTAAAAGAGAAATTCTTTCCTAAAAGTGAACGTAATCAATTCAATTTAGAAGTTCGTTTACCGGTTGGAGCAAGTCTAGAACGTACCGAAGAAACGGTTATTGATCTAGAAAATATCTTAAGAAAAGAAGAACGAATTACTGATGTCACAAGTTTTATAGGAATGAGTTCTCCTCGTTTTCATACTGCTTATGCTCCCGAAACGCCACGTAGAAATTACGCGCAGATTTTCATTACCACAACGAGCAATGATGATGCAGATGATCTGGCTAAAGAATATCTCGAGAAGTTTAAAAACTATTTACCAGATGGGCATATTCAGGTTAAACAATTGAGTTTACAAGAAGGTGCACCAATTGCGGTAAGAGTTTTTGGAGAAAACGATAATGATCTTAACAAAGTGGCGCTTCAGGTTAAAGATATTCTTGAAAATGCTGAAGGTCCTAATTATGTAAGATTAGATTCAGAAAACGATTATTTAGGACTCAAATTAGATATAGATGAAGATCGTGCTGCCCGATTAGGAATAAGTAATGCGGCAATTACTCAGGCTTTAGGTGCTGGTTTAAAAGGTTACGCATTATCTACAATGTGGGAAGCCGATAAACCGGTAGATATTTTTGTGCGCTATGATTCTATAAACCGTAAAGATTTTGATGCATTGTCTAACATTCACATCAGTTCTGCATACGGTAAAAAAGTTCCGCTTAAAGATGTGGCGAGTTTAGATATGTCTTGGCATACCGGAATGGTTGCCCACCGTAATGGTCTTAAAGCATTATCTGTTCTTTCTGAAGCTCAAATGGGAATTACTCCATCTAGTATTCTTAGAGCTGTTCAACCTAAAATAGATGAGATTGAATTGCCTAGAGGAGTACATATTGAATACGGAGGGGATGCAGAATCTACCCGTGACAATCAACCTAATATGATGACTTCTTTGGGAGTGAGCTTGATTCTTATTTTTCTAACGCTACTCTTTCAATTTAAAAACTTAGGAAAAAGTTTAATTGTACTGAGTACGTTTCCATTGAGTTTACTAGGAGCTTTTACCGGATTGTTTGTCACCGGAAATCCTTTAGGAATGACCGCTTTTATGGGAATTATAAGTCTCATTGGTATTGTGGTGCGTAACGGAATTATTCTGGTCGATTATACAGATGAGTTGATTTTAGATCACGGCTATTCTATTAAAGCCGCTGCAATGGCAGCTTCTAAACGTAGAATGCGCCCTATCTTCTTAACTTCTGGAGCTGCCGCCGTTGGGGTAATCCCAATGATAGTAAGCCAATCGCCAATGTGGGCCCCATTAGGAAGTGTACTAGCTTTTGGATTATTATTTTCTATGGTGCTTACGCTCTTTGTAGTGCCGGTATTATATAGTCTTTGTATAAAGCCTAAACAAGATGTGGATAGAAATCAAACTGATGTTAACGATCCTATTCTTTACAAACCCAAGCATTCTTAAATAAATCAAGATGAGCAGTATGGATTTAAATTGAAATACTGCTCTATTCTTTAATTGAAAATAAAACACATGACTATTTATAAAATCATAACACGCCTATTTTGTGTTAGTGTTTTTCTGTTGAGTCTGAACAGCACAGCACAGAATATAAAAATAGAGCTCGATGCTGCCAAAAAAATGGCACTATCTAATAACCGAGAGATTAAACAAGCTAATGAAGAATTAAAAGGAGCTTTTGAAGCTTTATCTTCAGCAAAGGCAGCGAATAAACCCAGTTTAGAAGCAAGTGTTGTAGGCTTATATTTAGGCGAGCCAATGCAAACTATGTTGCCTGAAACTAGTGTTAATGGGAGTTTGGTGTTGAGTGAAGTTCTTTATGCAGGCGGAAAAATCCGTAACAGAAAAAAGCTAGCACAATCTTCTGTACAATTGCAAACCTCACAACAAGAGTTAACGCAGCAAGAGATTCTATTAGAAACCGAAACTCAATATTGGAATTTAGTAAGCATTTACGAAAAAGTGAATTTGGCTAAAAAATCGCTCAAACTATTGGATACACTTCATACCGATCTTACCAATAAATACAACGCAGGATTTATTAATAAAAATGATGTATTACGTGTAAAGGTGAGACTTAATAATGCCCAAATAACCTTGCAGGAAGCTAAAGATGGTCTAATTGTTTCTAAATATTCTTTTGCGCAACTCATTGGTTTAAATACAATGGATTTTATTTTGGAAGATGAATTTAACGAGTTAGAAATCATTCCAAAGAATATTGAAGATCCTAGTGAATTTGTAAATCAACGTCCTGAAATTAATATGTTAGAAGAATCGGTACAAATTCAAAACATTCAAACCGATTTATTAAAAGCAGATCGTAAGCCTTCCCTATCTGTTGCTGTAAATGGAATTTATTCCGCAGGGAAACAAATAGATTTTTCTGACGGTTCTGATAGTTTCACCTCAGCCATTGGACTTGTAAATTTAAGCATTCCCATTTTTGATTGGGGTGGCCGAAAACATAAAGTAGCTGAGCAACAGGCTGAAGTTAAAGTTCAAAAACTTAAACTTGAAAACACCAAAGAAGAATTAGGTATCGAAATCAAGAATGCTAGTTTAAGCTTAAATCGTTCTATTTTAGAAGTAAAACTTTCTGAAGAATCTTTAGAACAAGCTCAAGAAAACTTAAGGTTACTCAAAAATCAATTTGATTCGGGTATAATTACCGGAAAAGATGTGTTGGAAGGACAAGTGCTATGGCAAAAAGCCTATGCTAATCTAATTGAAACAAAAGCTACCTTAAAAATTAACGAAGCAAAGTATAAAAAAGCTATTGCAGACTACTAATTGCTCAAACAATCTCTTGCGGAAACCCTGTAATAAATTAGGAGGAAACAGATTTTGATTTCTATTAGTATAAGAGTCTTTTTATCTCGATTATTGAATAAACATTTTATAAAAAAGCCCTTAAAAACAACGATTCTCGTTTTTAAGGGCTTTTTAGTTTAGATATAAAATACTGAAATTCAATATTTAAATATTAATAAAGTCCAGCTTGTCTTAATCAAATACTATTCTTTATTAGAAGAAATGTAAATAAAACATTTAAATTAGTACAACGATTTCGTTCAAACTAAAGAACTGGAATATAAATGATCTTCAATTGAATAAATTAAAGAGTAATTCATGCAGTAGTCTTAAACAGCGAAATAAAAGCGTATCTAAAAATAAGTCAAAAAAAATCAATTAAATTATAACCAAAATGAATTATTTTCTCAGCATAGTTTTCTGCATCTTATGCTTTACTACAAAGGTCTATTCTCAAGACACTGCAATGTCTCAGGTATCGGTAGAGCAAGGAATCTTAAAAGGCAAAATTGAAAAAGATTTGGCGGTTTTTAAAGGTGTTCCTTTTGCAGCGCCACCTTTGGGAGATTTAAGGTGGAAAGCTCCACAACCTGCTGCACATTGGGAGGGAGTTAAAAACGTAACAGAATTCGCTCCGTCTCCGTATCAACCTGGTAATCCGCCAGCAGGAAAAAGCGAAGACTGTCTGTACCTAAACGTTTGGACCCCTGCTAAAAATAAACAAGAAAAATTACCGGTAATGGTTTGGATTTACGGCGGTGGATTCAGTTTTGGATCAACAGCAGAACCAGTTTGTACTGGTGAAAATCTTGCTCAAAAAGATGTGGTGGTCGTTAGCATTGCTTATCGTGTAGGCCAACTGGGCTTTATGGCACACCCTGAATTAAGTGCTGAAAACCCAAATGGAGTTTCTGGTAATTACGGATTGCTCGATCAAATTGCAGGACTACAATGGGTACAAAAAAATATTGAAGCATTTGGTGGTGATCCCGATCAGGTGACTATTTTTGGTGAATCTGCTGGAGGTATTTCAGTAAGCATGCTATGTGCATCTCCATTGGCTAAAGGCTTATTTCACGGAGCTATATCGCAGAGTGGCGGTTCCTTTGGCCCAACCCGACCGGTTACGTATCCTGGAGAAAATATGAAAACTCTTGAACAAGCAGAAAATGCAGGGAAAAGTTACGCAGAATCTGCCGGAGCAAATTCAGTGGAGAAAATGCGAAATATGGACGTAGATAAGTTGCCTATGGGAATGGGAATGGGTGGAGCCTGGCCTATCATTGATGGTTATGTTATACCTAAGAATCAATATACACTCTACGAGCAAGGTAAATATAATGATATCCCGGTATTAATCGGTTACAATTCTGACGAAGGATTGAGTTTTACCAGAGAGCGCAGTCCGGAGGAATTTAAGACAAATGCTGAAAAACGCTATGGTAAATATGCAGACACACTATTGGCTGCTTACCCATTAGGAACAAATAAAATAACCAGAAGCGCAAGAAATTTAAACCGAGATGCAGCCTTTGGCTGGCAAACATGGACCTGGGCAAATCTTCAATCTAAAACAGGTGAGTCTCCTGTCTATTTGTATTATTTTGATCAACATCAGGATTTCCAAGAAGATTCCCCCCAGTATGATCATGGTTCTCCACATGGTCAAGATATTGTGTATGTTTTTGAAACTTTAGACAAACAACGACCTGAGATCACATCAGAAGATATTGACCTTGCTGAGACAATGAGCACTTATTGGACTAACTTTGCGAAATACGGAAACCCTAATGGAGATTCAGTTCCAAAGTGGCCGATATTTGGCTCAACCGATTCTGAAGTTATGTACTTAACTTCAAATCCACACACGGGACCTGTACCAGATAAAGAAGCATTACTTGTTTTGGATGACTACTTCAAATGGAGACTATCTCCTGAAGGAAAAATTACTGAATAAAATAACTTGGCACGTACTAAAGACAGCAATAGAAACAGCTTCTTAATTCAAATCAGGCCACACAAATCTATTCAGATTAATAAATCTTATAAAAACAAAAAGCCCTATCAAATGATAAGGCTTTTTTGTAATGACTTTATTTAAAGAATTAATTCTTCAACGTTTCCATTTCTGTATCAAGATCGAAAGCGTTGTTTACTTTCTCTACAGTAATGTCTTTAGCTAAAGTGAACTCTTTATTCAATTTAATGTCTAAAGAAGAAGCTCCAACTTTTAAGTTGTAGGTTCCTTTTTCAGCGATCCAAGCACTTTTAGCATCTACGAAAGAAGCTAAATCTTTTGCTTTAATCGTAAACTTCAACTTCTGAGATTTTCCTGGTTTTAAAAGTTTAGTTTTTCCGAAAGCACGTAATTCTTCAGCAGGTTTATCTACCATTTTTGCTGGAGCAGAAACGTAAACCTCTACTACTTCTTTACCCGCTACTTTTCCGGTATTTTTTACTTTTACAGAAACTTCAAGCTCATCTTCAAAATTAGTTTCGCTTAATTTTAAGTCTGAATATTCAAAAGAAGTATATGATTCTCCAAATCCAAACTCGTAAGATGGTTTCACATTAAATGTATTGAAGTAACGGTATCCTACGTAGATTCCTTCTTCGTAAAATACTTCTTTAGGATTGTTTGCAGGAACTCCCGGGAAGTTAGCCGCAGAAGGTTCGTTGTTATAATCCATTGGGAAGGTCATTGTTAATTTTCCTGAAGGGTTTTTAGCTCCAGAGAATACATCTGCAACAGAGTTTCCTCCTTCTTGACCGGCTTGCCAAGCTAGTAAAACAGCATCTACTTTATCTTTCCAGCTCGCAGTTTCAATCACACCACCAATGTTTAAAATAACGATCACTTTTTTTCCTTCGGCGTGAAAAGCATCACTTACCGTATTGATCATTTTAATTTCATCTTGACCTAAATAGAAATCATTATCTATTTTTCTATCGTGTTGTTCACCAGCGTTTCTACCAATAGTAATTACAGCAACTTCAGAAGATGCAGCTTTTTCAGCTACCATATCTTTTGCTAAAGGCATTTCAGGAAGACGTTGTACAGAGGCTAATATACCACCTTCTTCTTGACGACGCTTCATTTCTTTTGCTGTCGCTTCTTTTACATAAGGAACGTAAGCATTTTGAAGATCTTCATCAATGGTGTAACCTGTATTAGCTAAGCCTTCGATTAAAGAAACGGTATACGCTTCATTTACATCTCCACTACCAGTACCACCAGCAATAAAATCATAAGAGGTATCTCCAAAAACAGCAACAGTACCTTTTTTATTAGTAAAAGGTAATGCGTTTTCGTCGTTTTTCAATAATACCATACCTTCTGTTGCAGCATTACGAGTCACCTCGGCGTGCGCTTTTAAGTCTGGTTTATCACTGTATTTGTATTTAGCTACCGTAGGTGTTTTTAAAATATAATTTAAGATATTACGTAAGTTTCTATCAATAGCTGCTTCGTCTACCTTACCTTCTTTAATCGCTTTAACTAAAGCTTCTTTTTGGTTTTTAGTACCCGGCATTAATAAATCGTTACCAGCTTCCATCTGAGCAACAACATCACTAACGCTTCCTTCTGCTGTGATCGAACCAAAACCTGGATAACCACCAAACCAGTCTGTCATTACTAATCCTTTGTAACCCCACTCATCTCTTAAAACTTTGGTTAGTAAATCTTCATTAGCTGAAGCATACACCCCGTTAATTTTATTATAAGCAGTCATAATCGTCCACGGATTCGATTCTTTTACCGTAATCTCAAAACCACGTAAATAAATTTCGCGCATTGCACGTTCTGAAATATGTGCATTAACCGATAAACGATTAGTTTCTTGATTATTAGCAGCAAAGTGCTTAATTGACGTACCTACATCGTGAGATTGAATTCCTTTTACGTAAGCTGAAGCAATTTTACCAGCTACTAAAGGATCTTCAGAATAATATTCAAAATTTCTTCCGTTTAACGGATTTCTATGAATATTTAAAGCTGGAGCTAACAAAACATCTACTCCGTATTCTTTTACTTCTTCACCCATCGCTTTACCCACTTCTTCGATCAACTCGGTATTCCAAGAAGAAGCTAAGGCAGTTCCTACAGGAAATGCAGTCGCATAATAGGTATTTGGATTATTTTCTCGCTTTGGCTGAATTCTTAATCCCGCAGGACCATCAGCAAAAACAGTTTTAGGAATCCCCAAACGGTTTACTTCTTCGTTTCCTCCGGCTTGACCTAAAACGCGTACGTTTGGCTCTCCTTCTAAAGGAACTAAACCTGCATAACCAGGCATCCCGGGACCTACTAACAATTCTGCTTTCTCTTCTGGCGTCATTGCATTGATGACTTCATCTACAGAAGCTTTTCCTAATTGTGGTGCTTTTTGTGCATTCGCAAATTGAAAAGTTCCTAAAGCTATAAAAGCTAAAACTTTTAAATTTTTCATTTTCATATTCTATTATTTATTGAGGTATTTATATTGAGTTAACCAGTCTTCAAATCTCTTGTACCAAGAGTCTACCGGTAAATTTTGAGTTTTCATTCCAAAGCCGTGACCACCTTTTGCATACATATGTAGTTCTACCTGATATTCGGCTTGAAGCCATTTGTTATATAATGCTATGCTTTTTGGAGCCAATTTTAATTGATCGTCACTTGCTGCGGCGATAAATAAAGGAAGCTCATTTTGTGGAATTTCAGCATTCATTAAATCATCTGTTGGTCCTCCGTAAAGTGAAGCTGCAAAATTTGGTAAATTTTCAGCTTCATGATTATTAAGTACACTTTCTAAAATAACTGTTGCTCCAGCTGAAAAACCAATAACACCAACTTTATCGGTATTGATCCCAAACTTATCAGCGTTATTTCTTACATATTGGATAGCTGCTTTACAATCGTTACCCGCCATCTTTTGTACACGCTCACTACGCTTGTAATGGGCATCACGATCTTGTAAATTATTGATAAGTTCTTTCGCCGGATTATCGGTTTTAGAATGAATCAATCTGTATTTTAAGACAAAAGCAGTCACTCCTTTTGATGCTAATTCTTTAGCTACTTCAATCCCTTCTCGGTTAATAGATAAGGTTTGAAACCCCCCACCCGGAGCAATAATTATGGAGGTTCCATTAGGGTTTTCAGGTTTAAAAACCAATAAAGAAGGATCGGTAACATTGTACACCACTTCAGTCTCAAAAATTTTAGAATACTGTTGTGCTTCTTTCCAGTTCCAATCTTCAGATCCCGGTGCTTTTCCTTCGTAAAGTTTTACTACCTGGTCTTGGGCTGTCATTTGAAAAACAGCTAACAGTAGTACAACTGAAGTGATTATTTTTGAGAATTTTTTCATTTTATTTTTTAAATTTTAAAGTTCTTTCATCTTTAATTACACCATCCCAGTCTAAACCATAACCGAAATCGTATGTATTTCCTTCTGAATCTTTATACGGAATCATATCGAAAGGAACATCTTCTTTTTGTGCCTCTACCGTTTCCATATTGGCCGGCATTTGCAAAGGCAATAATCCTGAGGGTTCCTCTTTACCTGAAACAATATCCATCACCGCTTGCGTTGAAATTCCAAAGCTGAGTACAATCCCATCTACCTTACTTTCAAACTCACTAAAGATCATCGGTTTGTTCGCCGTTACAGAAACAATTACCGGTTTATCTCCCATCAACATTTTAGTATCTTCAATAGTTCTTAAATCCATAATGTTAGAAGAAGTTGAGGTTTTTCCTTTGTAAGAGCGATCTTTAATTTCAGGATCTATTACCGGATCTCCAGCTGCAATACTATGTTCTCTTGCGGTAGTTGCGGTATAGGTTTCATACTGAAGTGAAATAGGTACATACCCATTACCTCCTTCTTTACGATCTACTTCGCTATACCCCGCTTCTTTAGTTTGTGGATTTTTCACAAAAACCAAGGCGAAATCTCCCTCTTTTGGATTATCGGTTACGTTATAATAATTCTTTATTAATTCTATATCTACCGGATAATCTAGTTTTGCGGGTGTTGGATTCCCCCACCAGTCGGTAGTTACCGGCGTATAAATTTTAGGAATATAAACGCTTTGCTTTTCTTTAACCGGCAATACCTGATTCTTATTTTTCAGCATTACTACAGATTTTACCTGAGCATCATATCCTGCCTGCATAAACTCTGAATTACCTACAATAGCTTTGGTTTCTTCAACATCTAAATAAGGATTTTCGAATAAACCGGTTCTAAAGATATTTTTGAGTAAACGAACTGCAGAGCGCTCAAAGCGTTTACGCATGTAATCTTCTCCAAATTCTTCAACTCCCATTTGGTAAGCTTCTAAAACAGGACCTTTTTGGTTGTTTCCACCAAACTGATCTACTCCTGCTTTTAAAACTTTATAGTGACGCTCGGCAACAGAAAGCTCTTCGGTTCCCCAAGGTTTTCCTGCAAAAGTAGCTGGTGTTGCTCCTTCATCTGAAGTAATTAACCAATCGGTACAAACCACGCCGTCGTAACCATATTGATCACGAAGCAATTCAGTAATCATATATTTACTGAATCCGTTACCCACATTTTCATTATAGATATCGTCACGACCAAAACTAATAGTGTAATACGGCATTACAGCTGCAGCTTTTTCTGTACCTCCATCTAATTTAAAAGCACCTTCAGTAAAAGGTTTTAAGTGATCTTTGAAGTTATCTCCAGGATAAACCGCAAATTTTCCCATTGCCCAGTGTGCATCTCGCCCACCTTCTTCAGGACCACCACCCGGCCAGTGTTTTACCATCGCATTTACACTTTGGTAACCCCAACCATTGTTGATTTCTGAATCTTTATCTGAAGTTTGAAAACCTTCGATATAGGCTTTTCCCATTGCTTTTACAAGCTCTGGAGATTCACTAAACACATAAGCAATACGATACCAACGTGGTTCTGTACCTAAATCTACTTGAGGAGAAAGTGCCGTGGTAATTCCTAAAGCACGGTATTCTTGTGCCGCTATTTCGCCAAATTGTTTTACCAATTCAGGATCGAAAGTAGCGCCCATTGCCAAACCATCAGGCCATAAAGAAATAGTTCCACCAGCACCCGCATTAAATTCTGAAGTTACGGTAGCAGTGTTTCTTGGATCTGAACTATTATTTGCCGGAATCCCTAAGCCTAAACCTTCTACGTAAGCTTGTACATTGTTATTCCATTTTGCAGCAACTTCAGGGGATTTTACTGCTGTTAAAAGAACGTGACGTAATTCATCGTCTTTTAAAAACTGCTTTTGCTGGTCTGAAATTGCTGAAGCTTTCGCTCCACTTTTAGAAAAAGGCTTTCCATCGTAAGTCCCTGCTCCAAAACCAACTTCACCTGAAGGAATAGACTGATGCTGACTATATAACATTAATCCTGCAATTTGCTCAACCGTCATTTTTGAAGCCAAATCTTTAGCACGCTCTTCTACCGGAAGGCGCCAATCTTCGTAAGCATCCAGCTTTCCGTTTTGGTTCAAATCTTTAAAAGACTCTTTACCGTCTTTTATAATTTTCACACCAAAATCTTTATGATACTTCAAAACAGTACCCGATTTACTCGTTACTGTTTTGATATCATTTTGTTGTGAAAATCCCATTTGAATCCCTAGAGCTAAGCTTAGTACTAAACACGTTTTTGTTTTCATAGCTTGTAGTATAAAAGTCAAAAAGCATTCAGATTTGAATGCTTTTTGCTAATGTTTATATTTTAGAAATTGAAGTTTACAGAAAGTTGTGCTGTAAACGGGCGTATGTAAGAACCAGTTAACAATCTTCCGTAATATGGTTCTGGATCTTGAATCAATTCAGCTCCATTAATAGTTCCTTTAGCTCCTGTTTGGTTTAAGAAGTTTATTAAAGTAACTCCAATATTGATATGCTCATTATATTTATAGCTTAATCCTCCAAAGTTTTCCCAACGTGGAGCAAAAGTTAGCGCGTTATTAATATTGGCGTATTGCTCACTAAAGTATCTAAAGCTTGCCCAAACTCTCCAATCTTTATACGTATAACTAGGATCTAGCTCTACTAGAACTTTAGAAATTTCTAATACTGTTTTATCACTAAAATCATAGTCGTTACCAAAAGCAGAAAAATTAAAATCTTTATATTTTGGATCTTGTAGCGTTAACAAACCATGCATACTGAAACCTTTAAATGGAGTAAGTACAACGTCTGTTGTCCACCCTAATGTTTCAATATCATAATAAGTTGTTGTTTGCTGTTGCTCAGTATCATCCTGCGGATTAACTAAATTGAAACGCTTTAGGTAATTGTTTTTTGTCAAATAAGTAACTTGAGAAACTAAGCTTAACCAATCACTATTATAGAATACTCCAAAAGCGCCTAGCGGACTTTTACTTGTTTTAGTGTTAGGAGTTGCTGCAGCTGAATAACTTTCTAATCTACCGTTTTCTTCAGTATATTGGAAATTCGCTAATAATCCGAATTTATTGGTTAAATTATAAGTAGCGTTAAATTTACCTGCTATATGAAACCAATCTTTGTTAATAGGCTCAATTGCAGCATCCTGAATTGTGAAATCTGCTCCTCTAGGAGTGAGTGAATATTCACCATCTAGGTGTTGATGTCTTAAAAATAAACCATAGCTTAAATTCAAACGATCGTTAACCTGCCAATTGTCACTACCATAAACAGATAATTTATTTTCTTTACCGCTGTGAAATTCTGAACCTCCATTATAACCATAGAATCCATATTGATCTGTAGCTGGACTTATCAATCGCTGTGGTTGATTTTCTACTGTTTGAAAGAAAACAGATCTATTAGACACAAAATCATCTACATTATAATACTGTTCTAAAATTCCAAAAGTTAAATCGTGATCATCGATTTTCTTATTAATAGAAAATCTTCCCATAATTGAGGTTGTTGGGATTTCAGGTGAATTCATTCCCAATTGAGTTCCTACAGCTCCCGTATAAGCTTCTCCGGTATTAGCAATTGTATAATTATCTGAGGCGTTAGCATCCAGTATACTAATAGGAATGCTATATAACAACGATGCTTTTGCTAAGTGTAAACGCGTAGAATATTTAAAATTCCACCCATTATCCATTTTATAATTACCAAAGATATCTAGGTTATGAGAAACATTGGTATTAGCATTACCATCAAATTCTCCCCAGTAATAATCTCCGCCATCTACATCTTTAAATCGAACTCTTCCATCTCGCACCATATAAGAATCACGGCCAATTCTAAAATTGTCTGTTTCTTTAGCTTCTCCATCTGGTCCATATTCAAAAACAGCATAATTCTGAGTTACATAAGAATCTGCATATTTATAAGAAACATTAAATTCTCCCTTGCCATCTTCGAATCGCTTAGTTAAGCCTGCTCTAAAAATCTTTGTTTGATCGGCGTAATCGTTATATCCTAAATCGTAAGTACTAGGATCAAAGTTTACAAAAGCTCCTGCGGTAAAAGACCATCCGTTTTCTGAAATAGGCCCTGAAACATTTACATCTCCCTGAAACCATCCAAAATGGCTTCCTGAAAGTTTTCCTTTTAATTGAAATTCTTCCGTACCGGTTTGTGTGTAGGAGTTTACTGCAAAACCTAAATCGCCAGTGGTACTAGCAAGTTCATCCATTTTCAGAAGACCGGTACTTTTTAAACTTACACTTTGTCTCCAGGTTTTGTTCGGTAATTCTGGCCAAAACAAATACACTACTGGTAAATCATTTTCAAATATAGTTATACCTCCTACACTTCCTGGTAATCCTATATTTACATCTCTGGGACCAGAATTGCTGGATGCGTTTAACATCACATTTCGATCGCTTCCGTTTTTCTTTCCGTCTGCGTCTTTATCTCCTTTTAAATCTTGCTGCAATGCAACTGAGTCTTGAACACTTATATTTTTTTCTTTTTCCTCTTGTGCAAAAATCGATTGCGTAAAGCATAAAGAAAATCCGGCAAAGAATAAGCCTAAACTCCTTTTAGTAATAATCCCACTAATATAATGCTTCATTTTGAAACTTTTAAAAAATTGATTTAAAAATTTCCCATTCTGAGTTATTCTCAAAATGGGAAAATGTTTTTTTATTTTACGAATTCTGTCTTATATGGTTTATAACCTATACGCATAGCGTTAATTTCTAAACGCTCTCCCTTTTTTAGTTTTAAAGTCTGGCTGTCATAAACCTTCCATCGTTTAGGAGTTTCCACAAGGTCTCCTTCAGATTTCATCTTAAATATAATTTCATAATCCCAGGATTTAACCACGTGTTCTGATTTTTCTTCTTTATCAGATTTCTTTACAATTCTATATCCAATAGAAGTGCCCGGTGTTTGCGCTACCAAATGAATTCCATCTTTAGCCTGAATGATTTCTACTGGTTTAGTTTGTGGTGCTTCTCCATTACCTTTCCACATATACTCTTTTACCATTTCAGGTTCTGACATATAAGACAAATCACCCACTCGGGAAACCCAGTCTAAATACGCTAAACGCATTTCTTTCAATTTATCTTGATACTCTGGATTTTCTGCTAGATTATGTACTTCATCTGGATCCTCGCTTACATTATATAATTCTTCAACTGGTTTTGTAGGTTCAAACCAATCTGCTAAATAAGGATTAGTGATTTTTCCGGCTTCTTTTTTATCAAGGATTTCCTGCATTAACGGAATACCTTTTCTGTAATTAAGATCCTGATATTTTGGAAGTTCAGGATGATAATTATAAATATATCTGAAATTATCATCTCTTACCGAACGTACTCTATCGTATTGTGCATCCATTCTATCTCTGGCAGCATACACATAATCTCTTTTATTTTCTGAAGCATATTCACCAATAAAAGCTTGTCCCTGCAAATATTCTGGCGGCTCAATTCCTGCAATAGACAAAACTGTAGGCGCAAAATCTATTGAACTTGTTAAATCCTTTACTTCAGTTTGAGCATGATCCCCTTTTGGATATTTTACCACAAAAGGAATATGAGTACCTCTTTCTAAAATTTCTCTTTTCATCCAAGGTAGATTTCCTCCGTGATCACTAAAAAAGAAAATGTAGCTATTCTCATATAGTCCATCTTCTTTCAATTGCGCTATCAGTTCACCAACCTGAGCATCCATCATTTCGATATGCGTAAGCAAATTGGCAAAATCTTTTCTCACTGTAGGAGAGTCTTCATAATACGCAGGAATTTCTTCTTCTACATCATCAGGATCTACAGTTAAAGTTTCTGGATACTCCATTACCTGAGATTCGTGAGTAATAAACAAATTATATACACTAAAAAAAGGCTGATCTTTATCTCTATATTTATAACTCGCCGCTGAGCTACTCTCATCCCAAACTGTTACCGGAGCTTTAAACTGATAATCTTCTTTCATATTATTAGTTGTATAATATCCTTCTTTACGTAAATATTCTGGGAAAGCTTTTACTTCAGCAGGCAAAACAGCATCATACATTGGTACTCCTTCAGGCATAAATTTAGCTTCAATCGCTTTGGTTCTCATGTGCTGAGCTCCTGTAGAAATAGGATGCATACCAGTAATAATACCAGCTCTACTTGGCGAGCAAACTCCTGCTACCGTATAGGTTGAAGTGTATTTCACACCTTCTTCTGCTAACTTATCGATATTAGGCGTTTTTATTACTTCATCACCAAACGCAGCTATATATGGAGAGATATCTTCACAAGTGATCCAAACGATGTTTGGACGCTCATTTTGCTGAGAAAACATGTTATTAACTAGCAAAATCGCAATAACAATTAAAGGTTTAAATAATCTTTTACTCATAGAACTTACATCGTTTTCGCAATATTCCATTGTTTCATTTAAAAGCAATATTACAGCATTTTATTCAAGTTTCAAAAAGAAGCAATGTGATTTCAGCAAACTTTTCAAGTTAATAAAACTTAATTCTTTCTGAATTCCTTGTTATTATTGAAATTACGAGAAAAATGGATCCTAAAATAAATTCACACTTAAATTTAAATAATATTAATATTTAGTAATCACTATGCTCTAAAATTACTGATTTGATATATTCAGATAATTCAAAAAATAAGAAAAGCCCCTTACTAGGGGCTTGAAAATTTCTGTTCAAAAATCATAATTTGGATTAGACTACTTTTATTTTAGAGTGTCCCTACTCTTTTCAAGTTGAAATTTGAGCTTCCACTTACCAAAGATAATTTATCACCTTCTCCCCTATTATTATACTTTCTGGCATAAACTGCTAATTGTTCCCATTGATTCAGTTCAACGAGCTTATTTAAACTAATTGTAAAGATTTCGCCACCCTTCACAGAACTATCTATGGTTATAAAAACTGAAGAACCATCAACTTTGTTAGACCATTTTGCGAAATAAAATTCATAAATAGTATTTTCAGTAACATTATTGTCAATCTGCAAAGAAATTGTAGCATTGGCCTCATAAACACCAGATTTTTCTACCATTATGCCGTTACTAGACATTTGCGAATTCTTTAGGTAAGAAGATTTATTGAAATTAATACTAAAAGCGCTTCTATCTTTTCGTAAAGATTGTGCCCCATCATTATAAATATCTCCAAAAACTTCATCATTATTATTTGTAGAAGAACCACCGGCGCTAGAAGCATCTTTCCAACTCGCGTTTCCGTTACCGTCTGAAGTTAAAACTTTACCAGCTCCTTCTGTCCCATCCACTAATTTGAAGCTTCCGTGTAGATCTAAACTAGCTTCTGGTTTATAAGTTCCTATTCCTACTTTAGATTTATACCAATCATTCTTCCCTCCATTACTGTCATATCCAGCATTCCCTATAATTACAGTATTATCTTGATCAGCTTTCGCTCCATAACCGATAGCCACAGCATTTAATCCTTTTGTTTTGGCCTCGTAACCCAAAGCTATAGAATTTACACCATCTGCTACAGATTTAAAACCATAAGCTATAGATTTATCTGCGGTTGCGGTAGAACTTCCTCCAATCGACATGGCGTGCATTCCACTAGAAGTTGCACCATTACCTAGTGCGATACTAAATTGATTTGACGCATTCGCTGAAACCCCGATAGCTAATGAATTTACGTTGGAAGATCTACTATTCTGCCCTATCGCTAAAGAGGCGCTGGAAGACGCATCTGCTCCTGTACCTATGGCAAAAGCATCGGTAGCTGAAGCTTTTGAATTACTTCCTACTGCAAATGAACTTGTACCGTCAGCTTTTGAATTTACACCAAGGGCAAAGGCATTAGTTTGATTTGTTTCTGCATTATAACCTAAGGCTACAGATCTATTTGTATTAGCTTTGGCTTTTGTACCTATCGCAAAAGCATCTTGATTACCACTGGCATCAGATTCTTGCCCCAATGCAAAGGAACGCTGACTATTATCTGTAATAGCGCCTATACCTAAGCTTACTCCTCCGTTAGGATGAAAATTACCTATCTGCTCGTTATTTACTTTAAAGTTTAATTCTGAATACGTAGTACTTCCAATAAACCTATCTGATGTTCCTGAATATCCAAGATCATTCCCCTCTAAACCCCATGCAAATGAACCAGCGCCGCTACCAGAGTTCAAACTATCGATCCTATTTTCCAAATAATCGAAATCATTTTGAGATTGAATTTTATCCCATTTTTCACCATCCCAAAAATAAAAACGCTCTTCTAAATCCTTAAGTTTAATATCATTGTAAACCAATAAACCAAGAACGGGATTTGGCACAGTAACTCGATCTACTAAAGAATTTAGTTCAACTCTTGGGATTAGTACACCGGCATGTTTACTTCGAATATCTACTATAGAGGAAGGATCGGGCTTGGTTGTATTTATACCGATTTGTGAAGAGGCCATACCTGACATTAAAAGACAGATAAAAAAGATTATATTATTGGTTTTCATAGCGTAGGGATTTTTATATCCAGACAAATTTATTTCTAAACCCTACTCTAAGGACCAGTTATTCGATGAGTTGCAAAGGGGTATCGTTGAATTCAATCAATATGAGATCGAACGGTTTTAAGAAAACCTCATGTTATGCAAAAATTCAGATATTTTAATGTGGTCATTAATAGCTTTGCTCATTTATAATTACTGAAAAAATTAGTCGGAACACACATTTATATTTTCTTTGAGATTTGTGCAATATCAAGATGCGTTTCGTTTGTTTACTTGATCATTTCTTCAGAACCGGCGTATCTTCTTCCAAATAAACCTTTTCTTATTTTAAAATCTGGCAACAGATTTAATACGTTTATAAAATATTAGATTTTACAATACGTTGAAAGATTTCAATATTTGTAATAAAAAATTGTTCTCTTACCCCAGAAAACTATATTCTATACTAGAATGAAAACAAAGAAAATAATTCGAAGAAGTTTAAGAATACTTGTTGCTCTTGTTTTAGTTCTAAGTTTAGCAATTGGTGTTTTACTGAATTTTATATTTACCCCAGAAAAAATCACCCCAAAAGCGCTGGCTATTGCCAATGAATTTTTAGTAGGTGAAGTAAAATGTGAACGCATTGAACTTACTTTTTTTTCAAGCTTTCCAAATTTCGGATTGAAATTTGAAGAGGGGCTTTTATTGCCTCCTCCCAACTATGCAGATCAAGATACCTTGGTTCAATTTAAAGAGGCTAAACTTTCATTTAATCTCTATAAATTTTTGCAAAAAGATGAAGTTGATATTAAGAATATTCAGCTTAATGAACCTCAAATTTACTTTCAGTTAGATTCTTTAGGCGATTCTAATTGGAACATTTTAAAGCCCGAGTTGGCCGAAGAAGAACCACAAGACACTACCGATCAATTAGAAATTAAGGCGTTTAATATTGAAAATTTAGAAATCAATCACGCACACGCTCGCTATAAAGATGGCGTTTCTCAGCTAAATTATGCCATCAACGATTTTAATCTGATTTTAAATCTTGCTAAAGATGACAAGGGTTTAGGGCTTAACCTTAAAAATCTGAATAAAGAAATTGCCATTTATCGTGTTCCGGAGAAACAGTTTAAAATTGAAAAAACCGGAATGGATGCTGAGCTGTATTTTTCATTTTCAGACACCTTATTGAGCATTCAAAAAAGTAATTTTATAGTGAATGATATTGCTTTTCAAAACAAAGGTGAAGTTCAATTCTATCCGCAACAAAAACGTAGCTTTATCAATATTGACAGTGAACTTCAAACGAAATCGTTGAAGAACATTATTGATTTAATTCCTTCTACCTATTTAGCTAAAAAGGAAGTCACAACCCAGGGAGATTTGCAACTTCAGCTACATACCGAAGGTTTTTATGCTAAAGATGAATACCCTAAACTAAGCGGAAGTTTACAACTAGAAAATGCCTCTTTGGCGTACACAGATTTCCCCGGAAAAATTAGTGATTTAACCGCGCATATCACTTCAGAAATAGATGCGCAAAAACCTGAAAACTCTTTCGCCACTATACAAGATTTAAAAGTGGTGGGTACCGGAATTAATTTGCAAAGTTCAGGAGATATTCAGCAAGTATTACTCGACCCAAAAGTTCAATTACAAGTGAATGGAAATTTAAACCTTACCCAACTTTACCAAGCTTTTCCTTTTGACGAAAACATTAAAGCTGCTGGAACTATTTTCACAAAAATAAATACTAATTTCTTAGCTTCTCAATTACAAAATAGCGAGTTTGAAGATTTAGAAATTGAAGGTGAAGTTCAGCTGAAAGACTTAGCGGTTGCTTCGATAAAAGATAGTCTGTCGATTAATTCAAAACGTTTAGACCTTCATTTCTTTAAAGATAAAGAGGAATACAACACTTTAGCCTCTAAAATTGATATTATCAATTCTAATGTTGAATTTAAAAATCAGTTTCAAGCTTCCGCAGAAAAATTAGCGGGAAAAGTTTGGGTAAAACAAACTGGAAAACGCAAAGCACAACTAAACGGTCAGATTGCGCTTAAAAAATTAAACTTTAAAGCACAAGATTCAATTTGGGGTTTTATTCAGAATGCACAAATTGATGCCGAAGTACATCCCAAAGAAAAAGACCAATCAACTTCAATCAACTCTCAATTTAGCATTGATAGTATTGCGGTAGGACTCCATACATCTTATGTGGCCATTGCCCAGGGAAATTATGAGCTTGAGCTTACTAAAAAAGCCCCTAAAAAATGGCTTCCTAAAGGTACTGTGAATTTTAAAAATTTAATGGCTTACGATCCAAAGCTTGTTCATCGTTTAGAAATGCCTACTTCTAAAATTGCATTTGAAAATGACAACCTTACTTTAGATAAAACTACTTTAAATTTTGGGGATTCTGATGTTGAACTCACGGGAAATCTCGATCACGCCATTGGCTTAAAAAACGGCGAATTAGTCACTGCAAATCTATCGGTAAACGCTACTCGAATTAATGCCAACCAATTAATGAAAGTTTTTGCCGGCCTAGCAGATCAAGTTGCCGCTACGGAAGATACGAATGAAACCATAACCAATAAAAACGCTAGCTTAGCACAAGAAAAGCACGCATTTAAAGTACCGGAGAATTTAGCATTTCAGCTCAATACCAATATTAAAAAATTGGAATTTGGGAAGATGGAATTAAACAACATTTACGGAAAAGCATTGGTTGAAAATGGGAATCTTAAGTTGAATCATTTACACTTCAATACCCTAGCAGCAAATTTAGATGCCAGTTTAACCTATACAGCAAAAGACAAGCAAAAACCTTCTCTCGACTTTGAGTTTTATATGACGGATATTGAAATGGGGAAATTACACGAAATGGTTCCTGCTTTAGATTCTTTAATTCCAGCCACTAAAGCTTTTGAAGGTAAAGCAGATTTTAGAATTAAAGGAAAAGCGAACCTCAACCAACAATTAGATTTTGAAGCTTCAAGTTTACGAGGAATTGCTGCCATGAAGGCTAAAGATATTATGGTGCTCGACGGACCTACTTTTAGAGAGCTGGCAAAAACCTTTATGTTTAAAAGTAAAGAGAAAAACCCAGTTAAAAATTTAGAAGTTGAAATGGAATTTGAAGAAGATGATGTTCATATTCTTCCGGCGTTGCTAGAAATTGATCGTTATCGTTTAGCTATTGGTGGCGTGCAACATTTAGATATGACTTATGATTATCACATCTCCGTTTTAAAATCTCCTGTGCCTTTTAAAACTGGAGTCGATGTTGCCGGCAAAGATTTTGACGACTATGATATTTCTATCACCCGCGCCAAATACAAGTATTACTTTACAGATAAAAAGCGTTTACAAAAAAAGGCTGATTCTAGTGTTATTAGGAAGAAAGCTAAAATTTTAGAAGAATTAAAGTTTGAGTGATATTTAGAATAAAAAAATAGGCCGTCTACAGATAAGACGACCTATTCAAATCAAAAACAAATCAAACTTTATTCAACTAAAATACCTGGATACAAAACACCTGTGGCTTCAGGCAAACTTAGATTTAAAAGTTTAGCTACTATTACTGCTATATCTTCTAATTGCATATGCTGAATTTTCACATTTTGATCAATGTTTTTTCCAGCTGCAATAAATCCTGTGTATATATTATAGAAATCGGGAAAGTACCCATGCTTTCCTCCTTTTTTCTTCTGAAGCAAATCTCCCTCTTTCTCATTACTGAAAGCAAATCCGGGTGCAGCTGATATTGCAAATTTCACCCTAGGGTCACTTTGCATATTTTCGATCTCCTCTCGTTTTACGATTCTAAACATTTCTTGCTGGACTAAAGGCAGATTTTCCAATCCTTCTGCTACTGCCGCAATTACTTTGTCTTTATTTTTGGCTAACACATGCAAAAAAGCTGACCCCCCCACAGAGAAGAAATATGCCTTATCCTCAAGTCCCATTTCCTTAAGCCAAATATTTGGAGCAATACTGGTATGAGTTGTTACAAAACCATGATCTCCAGTAACTATAATTACTGTATTATCTGCCATCCCCATACGTTTAACAGCATCAAAGATTTGCCCAACTACCTGATCTGCTCCGGATATTGCTCTGGCAACCTCTACGCCTTCTCTTCCGTAGGTATGTTCGGCTCCATCTAAATTAGGGAGATGTAAGGTCAAGAGATTTGGCTGGTATTCTTCCAAAATATACGTTGCTATTCTTCCTAAGTTTTGATCCATTCTAAGTGAAGTGAGATTATATTGATTCTTAGTTAAATCTCCAGTCGCATTTTCCATAACCTCCTCAAAAAGACCTTTTGGATTTGAGTGTTCTGATGTAGCTCCACGTCGGTCCATTGGATCTGTAAAAGACCAAAATTCAGGAATATTGTAATTTATAAAAGGGTTTTCTACAGTTATTGGCCAGGATACTGAAGCTGTTTTCAAGTTTTCATCTTTTGCAGCCTCCCACAACGTACGCGCCTTTATTTCTTTAAAATCATAAACCCATCCTCCAGGACTTCCATCGTCCTCAATTATAGTGTTATAATAAATACCATGTTTCTCAGGCAATACGCCCGTTGTTAATGTGGTATGAGAAGGATAAGTGACTGAAGGAAAAATTGTTCTTACCTCATCTGCTGATACACCATTTTCAGCCAGCATTTTTAAATTAGGAGTAGGCCATTTGCTCTCTCTATAAAAATCTGGTCGAAAGCCATCTATACTTACTAATATAACATGCTCTACTTTTTGAGCATTTGCCAAAAAAGGCAAAAGTGTTATACCGAAAACGAATATTATTTTTTTTATGGTCATAAATTATTTTTTAAAAAAATGGAACAACAATCGATGATTCTTTATTGTCTATGATTTGTTTGTTTAAATCTTCTGTTATTATTATATCGCCGTTTTCATTTACAGTAAAATCATCGATGGTTTCACCAGATAAAAATGGAGGAATTTGTGCTATGGTGTAGCTATCATCTACATTTGGATTATTATCTTGTTCAATTTGAGAAATTGGAAATTTGATTCCAAGATCTGTCAATCGTCTTCCTTCACTTATAAATATTTCCTGACGAAGTACATAGGTTAAATAAAGAAGTTCATCTACGGATGCTGTATTAATCACATCTTCTTTGGTAATATTAGTACCAGAAACAGTATGCACAGGTATAGATTCTTCTTGCCTGTTCAAAATATATCCCTGCTTAAACTCATCTCCATTTGAAAACTTAACTGCTACTGCATCTGTAGGATAATCCTCTCGATTCCCTCCGTTTCTAGTTTCTCTGCTATCATCTACCATTGCCTTAGGGCGGTTTTCTACGACATCTATTAATGCTGAAAGTGTAGTTTTAGCTCCGGCTAAATCTGACTGTGCCAATTGTCCTTCAGCTAAAATCAAATACGCTTCTTCTACTTTTGCAATTGCTACAGGTTTTTGATCGGTTTGTGGAGTTCCTACAGAATAATATTTTGGATCTAAAAAGTCTAATCTAGGCAATGGAGCTAGTCGATTTGGTAGCGCATCGAAAGTCGCGTTTTGCATTTCGTTACTCACTCCGTTTTTCCCGTCAAAATCAATTTGGAAAAGAATATTTTCATCTAAAAGCTGACTTGCAATGCTCATAGCATTATCTCGATCTCCTAAGTTGTAGTAAGCCCTTGCTTTTAATAATTGATATACTTTTATCATTTCATCAGAAGTTTCTAATGCAATGGCGTCATCAAAACTATTTAAAGCGTTTTGAAGCAAATTTTCTCCAGATTCTACAGTACCCAAACTACTGTTAGGTAAACCAATAAATAATTCACCTCCTAAAAGATTAGCGTAAGCAAGACTGAAATGTAGATAGGCTTCCTGTTCGCTAGTAGTAGAGATATCTGCCGGTAAAACATTTTCAATTCCATATGTTGCCATTTCTCTCAACTCCTGTATATCAACCTGTAAACTATTTACATCGGTATCAAAATAATCGATTTGTAATCGATCAAAAACTTTACTGTATTGCGAATAATTATTGAAATAGTTATCTGAGGCTATAGCGGTATTAATATTAACAGTGTTAGTTGTTATAGCTAGCTGACGTTTTAAACCTACCACCCAACTTCGCATTGCATTAGGGTTTTCTAAATAAACTTCTTCAGTTACATTAGGATTTTCTACACAGCCTACTAACAAGAAAAGTAGAATCGCTGCAATTGTGCTTTTACGTATATAAGAATACATTATGAATGTTTTTATAAGTTAATTCTAATTGACCCTAGAAATTGTCTAGGTGCAGAGTATGTTGCGTAAGATATACCGCCAGTACTTGCTCCTCCCTGTCCTTGGGCTGCTCCACTAATGGTAGCCTCTGGATCGAACGATGAGGAAGCAAAGTTTAAGGGATTAACGGCAGTAACACCAAAGGTTACAGATTTATAAAGATCCTTATTTTCAGGTTAATATGTATAACTAACACCAATAGTTCTTATTTTCAGAAAATCTGTTTTCTCTACAAATCGATCGGTAAATGCTAACCAATTAGCTCTACCATTAGCCTCTATTTCACCAGCAGGGATATAGTCTTCTGATGCTCCGTAATAATATCTAAATTGAGCATCCCAATTATGAGCGTATCCACCAGACTGATAAGAAGCATTGGTAAATAAATTGAAATTCTTGTAAGTGAAATTTAAGCTAAGATTTCCAAAAACATCGGGAATTGTGGTACCTAAATAAGATTGCGGATCGGTAGTATCCAGCACACCATTTTCATCAAACGTACCCTTATTACCTCTTAAGAAACCTATAGGGTATCCTTCCTGAACAACCGTTTGTAATGTACGTGAACTAAATCCATTTATATTAAAGGCAGGAGCTCCGCCTGAATCTAATACTTCATTATGCAAAGTATTAAAGGAAGCATTAATACTAAGATTAACATCTTTGGTATCAAT
Organism: Zunongwangia endophytica; assembly: GCF_030409505.1. NCBI lineage: Bacteria > Pseudomonadati > Bacteroidota > Flavobacteriia > Flavobacteriales > Flavobacteriaceae > Zunongwangia > Zunongwangia endophytica. The sequence goes on from NZ_JAUFPZ010000002.1 coordinate 2,262,230, forward strand.
AGGAATAAAATTAGCACTCAATTCTAAACCATAATTCTCGATTTCGCCAATGTTATATAATTGACTAACGCTATATCCGGTAGATGGTGCAGATGGTACGTAAAACAAGCCATCTTTAGTTTGTGCCCTATAATAACCTGCTGAAAGATTTATTCTACTATCTAAAAGTGATATATCGACACCACCTTCAAAAGTACTTGTTTTCTCTGGTTTTAGATTATCATTTCCTGGCTGTCCAAAGTAAGCAGATTGTTCTCCCAAAAATCCATTAAATCGAATAGTTTTTTCGTTGGCATACGCTGGTGGCAAATTTCCTGCAACTCCATAACTACCTCGCAGACGAAACGAATTAAATAATTTTGAATTGAACCATGATTCCGAAGAAAGCATATAAGACAGTCCCGCTTTTGGATAAAATTGTGTTCCTATATTTTCTCCAAATGAAGGGTTACGATCTCCACGAATACCCAAATCCAGAAACAACTTATCTTTAAATCCAATATTCTCCTGAAGATAAAATCCATAATTTAAAACTTCGCTCAAATACTCATCACTATCTCTTACGGCTGCATCACTAATTGTTTGCGCTCCGTCTCTAATATTAGTTCCGCTATAAAGAATTTGATGATCTTTGGTTCTAAAAAATTGGCCTCCAAAAGTCGTAATTAAGGAGAAATTATCTAAATCCCAATTATGCTGTCCAGTAAGTTCTAATGTAAGCCCCAGATAGTTTCTCTGAACATTCTGAATACTTCCTTCATCCATAACCTCCTGCCCTCTTGTAGCAGTAAGGTATTCATTCGTTACAACTGTACTTTGATCTTGAGCACGATAATCCAGACCGCCTGTAAATCTAAAGTTTAAGTTTTTAAGCGGCTTATATTTTAAAATCTGTGAGGTTGTAAAACGATTAACAACGATCTGATTATCCTGCAGGCTTTCAGCATTACTAATATAATCTTTAATTTCCTGATATTCTTGATCGTTTAGCTCATCTAATCGATTATTAAAGCCAGGGCCGGTAATTGCAGATGCGCCATCCTCAGCGAACCATAATCCAGTATAACCTCCCTGGTTTCCATTTCTATTTCTTTTATATTCATTATGAACATAAATAAAAGAACTTTCATAATTCAGTTGGTCATTAAGCGAGGCTTTAAAACCTGTACTAAAATCTGCTTTCAAATTATTATTTTGATCTTGAATCTGTACGCCAGAACTATTTCTAAAGCTCCCTGAAAATGTATAACCAAAACCTTTCTCTCCTTTACCACTTAGATTTAGCCTGTATTTTTGATACACTCCATTTCTAAATAATAAATCGTCTGTTTGGTCAAAATGTAAATAATCATTGGTAGGAGTCTCTACACCACTCTCTACCGCTACGGTTAAATTTGTGCCTAATTTACCTCCTTTTTTAGTAAAAATTTGTATCACTCCATTTGCTGCATCAGAGCCGTATAAAGTAGTTGCGGCACCTCCGTTGATATATTCAATTTTTTCAATATTATCCATGGGAATGTCAGCCAAGGCACTAATGGCTGAACCTTGAGAAGTTCCGCCAAGTTGCATTTGCGTATTCAGGTTATCCATTCGAACACCATCTAAATAAATAATTGGAGTAGAACTTAAAAATGCAGAATTTACTCCTCTGGCTCTAATAATAGACGTTGCTCCCGCTTGGCCTCCAGTAAGATTAATCTGAGCATTGGGCAATTCTGCCGATAATTTTTGATCTATTCGCTGTGCCGAGATCTTATTTAACTTTTCTTCATCTATAGTAACTACAGAGGTAGCTAAACGTTTTTTTCTAACATCAGCGCCCTGCCCAGTTATAACTACTTCATTTAGACTTTCTGCTGAAGCTTCTAAAACAATTTGTAAATCATCCATTGCTTCAGTAACAGGTACATATTTTGTTTTATAACCTACGTAAGTAACTTTAAGCTCTATAGGAAAATTACTATCACGTAGAGATATGCTGAAATTTCCGTCAAAATCTGTAGCGGTTCCTCTTTTTTCTGAAATCAGCATTACAGTGGCTCCCGGTACTGGTAACGATTGCTCATCGATTACCGTTCCTTCAATATTAACCTGCTGAAGACTTGCAGCTGAAGAGTTATTAGCTTCTTTAACTAATATTCCGTTTTCTGTAATTCTAAATTTTAAATCTACAAGCTTTTCTATCCTTTTAAGAACCTCCTCTAAGGCAACTTCTTTAAATGCTAATGAAACTTTAGACTTAAATATTTGATGATCTGGTAAATAAATAAACTTTTTATCAATTTGTGATTCAATTTCTGTAAAGACAGCATTTAATGGACTGTCTTTCAAATCAAGAACAATTAAATTTCGTTCTGGTTTTACGGAGTTTAAATATGATTTTTTTAAATCCCCAATAGTATTAGGGTAAACATTTATACTCAAACATATTATGAGCATTAAAAATAATTTTCTTACCATTTTTTTGTTAGTTTTTTTGAGTTAAATTTTGAATTAACTCTTCAATGATTTTCTGCTTTTAGGGTTTTGGAAATTTTTGTTGCTTACTTAGGTATTTGACGGCGATAGCGATGTGGGTTTCTACTGTTCTTGGAGAGATCTCCATAATTTCAGCAATCTCTTTATATTTAAATCCTTCTACCCTGCTCATTACAAAGATCCTTCTGGACTTTTTAGGTAGAACATTCAATATTTTATTTAAATAATGCTGAATACTATCTTTAGTTTCCTGAACGATCGTTTCTTCCTCGATACTAGGTGCATGCAAATAACCAGTATGATTAGAATGATCATCGAGATACTGAAGATCTATCTTATTAGTACTTTTTTTTAATAATTTATTTCTAACTGTTACATATAAATATGATTTTGGATTAGCGATATCTTTCAATAGTTTTCTTTTATTCCATAACTGAATAAAAACGTCGGATATTTTTTCTTCTACCAGCGTCTCGTCTCTTTCGTATAGTCGCCCAAACTGACAAAGAGGAGTATAATATTTATTAAAAAGAATATTCAATGCTTTATATTCACCATTACTCATCCTTCTAAAAAGCTGTTGATCTGTACTTTTGCTGGGAATTATTGATTTTAATGGCTTAATCATGATCAATAGATTTAATTAGGAAAATCTTTTCTTGTAACTCCTGAATCTCTACACTTGCAATAAATTCTAGAGATTGAATAAAATGATCCAGATTCTGGTCTTTGAAGCTTCCTGTAATATGTTGATTTAGTAAATCATTATCATTAATTACGAAATGGACTCCATAGAATTGGTTAATATCTTTAAGTGCATTTTTAAATAAAACATTATCAAGAAGTAATGTATTAGTTGTCCAGGCGAGTTCCTTTCTAGGATCAAAATTCTCTTTATGAACCTGATTATTTTCGGTATCCCAAATAAGACGTTCTTGAGGTGATAAAGTGATTTTATCATTATTGTTATTCTGGATAAACTCTACTTTACCTTCATCTAATGCAATTTCCTTTTTAGCAGCTCTGTTATTTACTGAAAAATGTGTCCCTAGAACTTTTACTTTGAAGTTTTGACTATTTACTATAAAAGGATGATCAGGAATTTTAGTAATTTCAAAATAAGCTTCTCCATCAAGTTTAACTTCTCTAGAATCCTCAAACACCGTAGGATAGTAGAGTGTGCTATTACTATTTAAGATCACCTTGCTACTATCATTTAAATAAATTATCTTTCTTTGGCCATTATTAGCAGTGATTTGATTATTGCTAGGAAGCGTATCAAACCAAGAAAAACTTATAAATAATACAAAGCCTAGTAATATAAATGTGCTTACTAGCGCTATATTTTTATGAGTAAATGCATTTTCCTGAAAGCTTACCGGAATTGCTTCTTCCTTATCGTAATCATTCCATACAGCATTATAGGTTTTAAAGAAATCATTTAGCTCTTCATCCAAGGATAGCTCAATTTCAAAAACCGACCGGTCTTCCAGAGACATCTCTCCAGATAAATACCGAATACATTTACGTTCTTTATTAGTTATTTTTTTCATTCATCAGGTCCTTTACTATTAGGAGTCCCGAAAGTTGAATTAACCCGTAAAAACGAAAATCAATAAATTGTAAAATGAAAAAAATTGTTAATAACGGAAGCTTAATACGGGTAGTTTCTGTTATCGATAATTTTGAAGCCGGCAATAAGACGACATAGTTCAAAAAATCTGAAAAAGGAATTTTCATTAAAGGTTTCATTCAGTACATAGTCTAAGACTACTCATATTTTAAGCATCGATGTAAAGAAAACCGAGGACTTTTCCACCATTATCCATTTATTCATAATTCAGAAAATTATATCTTGCAACAAGCGTTTCAATGGAAAAAGAGTCGAAGAAAATCAAAAAAGGTGTTTAGCAAACTAAAGGAAAATATTAAAAACTCAGTCAATTTAAAAGAGGATGAATGGGCTATTCTAAAGGAAAAATTTACACCAAAAAGATATGCGAAAAATGAGTTTTTTATTCGAGAAGGCGATCCTTCTAATTTTGAAGCTTTTGTAAGTAAAGGATGTTTTCAGGTTTATCATATTAATGATAAAGGGAATAAGCATGTTATCTATTTTGCACCCGAAGATTATTGGCTTATCGACCCTAGTAGTTTCAACAATAAAAAAGCATCTCTCTTGTACATTCAGGCGATCGAAGACAGTGAAATTTTAACGCTAACACTTCAGGATAAAGATGACATTTTAGAAAAAATCCCCGCGCTGGAAAAATATTACAGACAATTACTAGAATCTGTGTATGAGCATTCCCATCACGGTATGATTAGTCGTTCAGGAAAAACTGCAAAAGAGAAATACATTCAATTCGTCACAGAAAATCAAAATTTAAAAAACAGACTCTCTAACGTAAATATTGCCAATTATTTAGATCTCACTCCAGAAATTATTAGTAGAGTACGTAAAGAATTCTATACCGAAAAACAATAAACTAGATCAATGTTTTAAAGTGCTTAAATATTGAAATTTGCGCCTCATAAAAAATAGATGATGCGAAAAATAAAGCTTTTCTCTCCCATATTTTTAATACTATTAACCATTGTAGGCTCCATTACCTTTTTCTTTACTTGGGTGAACTTAGGTTTTGCACCTCAATTTCTTGAAGAATGGTTTACTTCAATAGTAATAGGCCTTTTTATCTTCTCGCCACTAGGAATGCTTAGTACACTAATGATTACAAAATTAGTATCGCTTTTCCTTAAAAATGATTCACTGGCAAAAAAGATTTTAATAGGCGTACTAATTGGCTGTACGATGGAGTTTTTTATCTCTTTTATTGTAGTGACCATCAATTTTGGATTTACATCGTCTTTCGTAAATCAGTGGTTTAGTGCTTTTCTAAAGTCTGTACCTATTGGTATTTGTCTAGGATTGCTTATTTCTTTTATAATAAAACCCTGGATTATGAATCGTATTCAGAGATTTAAAGTTGAAAGTCAAGTAAGCTAAGACGATGAAAAGAAGTAATAAATATAATTTGAAATTAGCTCAGATTCAGACTGCAAAAGAAGCAGATTACCAAGCTAAAACTTTGGAGATAGACTTTGAAAATCATGATGAAATTTTTCAAATTATCGATCGCATCAAAGAAAAAAAACATTTTAAAAACGAAAATCAATCTATTGAATTTGCCATAGGTCTAAAACTCTTCACTGAAGTCATGCTAAAAAACAGGAAAAACGAACTATTTTCTGAACTCGCTCCTGAAATAAAAAAGTTTATGACAAAACTAAAGAAGAGTTAGTTCCATGAATAATAATTCATCCAATAGCAATTGACTAATAAAAGAAAGATCTAGATTTAATAAAGGATATTAAAACAAAAAACCACACAATCCCTAGGATTTGCGTGGTTTTTTAATCTATTGTTATTCTTAAAAAGTGACCCCGGCAGGATTCAAACCTGCAACCCTCAGAGCCGAAATCTGATATTCTATTCAGTTGAACTACGGGGCCATTCCCGAGAATACTCGGGATAATATTATTAATTGCTAAGCTTTTGCTTAACTACAGTAGAAATCGTTTTTCCGTCAGCTTTACCAGCAAGTTGTTGAGAAGCTATTCCCATAACTTTACCCATATCCTTCATTCCATCAGCTCCAGTTTCAGCAATAATTGCTTCTACTTTAGCTTCAATTTCAGCTTCACTTAACTGTTCTGGTAGAAATTGAGCAATCACTTCAATCTGCTTCTCTTCCGGTTCAGCTAAATCTTCTCTATTCTGCTCTCTGTAAACCTGCGCGCTATCTTTACGCTGTTTTACCAACTTCTGAACAATTTTCACTTCTTGCTCTTTCGTTAATTCCTGCTGACTATTTTCAGTCTTTGCCAAAAGTATGGCTCCTTTAACCGCTCTTAAAGCTTCTAAAGCTGCCGAATCTTTTGCTTTCATCGCAGCTTTCATCTGCGTCATTACGTCTTTTTCTAAGCTCATCGTAATAAATTTGAAGTGCGAAGATAAAATTTTAAAATCGAAAAAACCACTTTAAATTCAGCCAAAAATCGCTATTTTCAACTTATATCAAAAACATTTTGAAGTAATGAGAAGCCTTTCTATTTGCATATTTTTAATTCTTACACTACAAGTTTCTGCACAACAACATTTTACCGACAGTCTCTATAAAGTGAAACCGCGTAAAACGCTTAATTACGCAAAAAAAGACAAACAAGATCTTTACCTAGATATTTACGAACCTGAAAATTCATTTAAAAACAGACCAGTATTTATTTTTATGCACGGGGGCGGATTTGGTTATGGAAGTCCGCGTAATACTGACGAGGTGAAATTGGCCAAAATCGCTGCCAGTTATGGCTATGTTGCGGTGCAAATCTCCTATCGCTTAACTCGAAAAGATCAATCTTTTGGTTGTGATTTTGATACCGAAGGAAAAATAGGAACTTTTAAACTGGCTGCTGAAGATTTTTTGGATGCTGTAAACTTTATGATTCAGGAGAAACAGCAGTTTGATATCGATCCTGAAAAAATTATTATTGGCGGAAGTAGCGCAGGCGCCGAAGCTGTTCTAAGCGCCGCTTTCAATCGCGACTTGCTTTTTAAAGATGCCGCTAAATACGAGAATATTAAATTTCAGGGTATTTTATCTTTAGCGGGCGCGATTGTCGATAAGTGTTATATTGATGAAGTAAATGCAGTTCCTACTATATTTTTCCATGGAACTGCCGATAATCTGGTTCCTTACAACACTGCACCGCACCATTTCTGCGGAAAAGAAGAACCTGGTTATCTAATTCTTGATGGTTCCCGAAGTCTTGCTAATAAATTGAAGGAATTAAATACATCTTACATGCTTAATACCTTTCCTGAAGCCGGACACGAAATATCTAGAATTCCTTTTGAATTTTTACCAATGGTTTTTCAATATTTTGATGATGTCTTTTTAAATAATCAAAATCAACAAATTGAGCATACTTTTTAAAAACAAAAAACCGATGAATTTATCATCGGTTTTTTGTTTTGGAAATTATAAAACTGGTTAGTTAGAATTGGTTTATTCCTTAAGTGTAAATGTATTTTTAAACTCGTTATCTGAACTTCCTGCGATAAAAAATTCAAATTCGCCGGCTTCAGCAACATGCTCAAGACTACTGTTATAAAATTTTAAATCATCAGCGCTAACTTCAAAAGTTACGGTCTTAGATTCTCCTTTTTTCAGCATCATTTTTTCGAAACCAATAAGCTGTTTCATTGGTGGCGTAATACTTCTCACTTTATCGTGAATATACAATTGTACTACCTCTTCCCCATCATGCTCTCCAGTATTCGTAATAGTTGCGCTCAAAGTGATTGTACCATCCATAGTTAAGTCTTCTGAACTTGCTTTTATATCACTATATTCAAAATCGGTATAACTAAGTCCGTATCCAAAAGGATAAAGAGGAGAATTATCTACATCTAAAAATTCAGATTTAAATTTCTCAAATCCTTCAGCTTCACCGGGTCTCCCTGTTCTTTTCATGGAATAATAAACCGGTACCTGCCCAACATTTCTTGGCCAAGATGCGGTAATTTTTCCTGAAGGGTTGTAATCGCCAAAAATCACATCTGCAATGGCGTTACCTGCTTCAACACCTGGATGCCAAACTTGTAGAATATCTACATTTAATTCAGATTCTTCTGAAATATTTAAAGGACGACCACTCATTAAAACTAGCGCCATTGGCTTTCCTAATTTAGCCAATTCACGAATCATTTTTTTCTGACTTTCAGGAATCAATAGATTGGTTCTACTTGCAGCTTCACCACTCATTTCACTTGCTTCACCAACCACAGCGACAATCACATCAGATTTTTTAGCCACTTTAAGTGCTTCTTCCAACATTTTTTCAGGAGAAGTTTCACTAATTTCAGCCCGTGGTCCAAAAACATTTATGTTCTCAGCAAATTGCTTATCATCGGTGATATTCGCTCCCTGAGCGTAACTAATTTTAGCCTTTGGAGCAACATTTTTTATTCCTTCTAAAACCGGAATAGAAAGTTGTGGATCTCCCGTTGGCGCCCAGGTTCCCAACATATTGTTTTTATTATTGGCTAATGGACCAACAAGCGCAATTTTAGCATTTTTTTGAAGCGGTAATACACGCGCATCTTTTTTCAATAAAACAAAAGAGTGAGCAGCTACTTTTCTTGAAAAAGCTCTACTTTCTTCGGAAAGAATATCCTTCTCAGGTCGGTTTTCGTCTAAGTATTTATAAGGATCTTCAAAAAGGCCTAATTTATATTTTGCTTCTAAGATTCGGCGTGCTGCAGTCGTAATTTCCTCTTCTGTAACTTTTCCTTCATCTAAAGATTTTTTTAGCGTTTTTAAAAAACCTTCACCAACCATATCCATATCTAACCCGGCTTTTAAGGCCAAAGCAGAAACATCCTGAAGATCTCCCATACCATGAGCGATCATTTCATTTAAAGAGGTATAATCTGAAGTTACAAAACCATCAAATCCCCAGCGGTCACGTAACAAATCTGTTAATAACCATTTATTACCAGTTGCAGGAACACCGTCTACGTCGTTGAACGAACTCATCACACTGGCTGCACCAGCATCGATAGCTGCCTTGTAGGGTGGCAAGTATTCGTTAAACATCTTTACACGGCTCATATCGGTAGTATTGTAATCTCTACCAGCTTCTGAAGCTCCGTACAAAGCGAAGTGCTTAACGGTAGCGATCATCGTATTTTCTTTAGTAAGATCGTCACCCTGGTAACCTTCGACCATTGCTTTAGCGATCTGTGATCCCAAGTAAGGATCTTCCCCGGCGCCTTCAGCAATTCGTCCCCATCTTGGATCGCGAGCGATGTCTACCATTGGCGAGAAATTCCAGTTAATTCCATCTGCGGTCGCCTCTTGCGCTGCGATTTGTGCCGTTTTTTTGATCATTTCTAGATCCCAGCTCGCAGAAGTTCCTAACGGAATTGGAAATGTTGTTTTGTACCCGTGAATTACATCAGACCCGATAAGTAACGGAATTCCCAATCGGGTATCATTTACGGCATAATCCTGTGCAATTCTAATTTTATCGGGACCGGCCACACCAAAAAGTCCGCCTACTTCACCGTCTTTAATTTTTTGCTGAACGTTATCACTTACCACAGCTCCGGTTGCAACACCGCCACCTGGATTTAATAAGTTAAGCTGACCTATCTTTTCTTCGATAGTCATTTCGGCTAAAATCTCATCAACTTTAGCATTCATCTTAGAATCACTTGTGGTTTGTGCAGTCGCGTTTTTTATTGGGGCAAAAAAGCATCCGGTAATTAGTGATAGTGTGATTAAACTTTTCTTTATCATGTAAATTTATTTAGGGTTGTACTAAGTATTATTCGATAGATTTGCCATGCATTCTTTAAAATTCTAGGCACTATCTATTATTTCTGAAATCTGTTTAAATGCTTTCCAGATTTCTAATATTGCTGAAATGCATACACTTCTTTATTTCTTTTTCTCCTGACTTAATAACCAGTTATATAATTCAGGGTTATTATAAGTTTCAGTCCAGCTGTTGTGATTGGCAAAAGGATAGATCGTATATTTTACATCTTCGTTACCGGCTTGTTTTAAAGCCATCACCATATTGTTGCTGTTTTGTGGTAAAACTACATCGTCCATCGCTCCATGAAAAACCCAGATTGGCATTGTTTTAAGATGCTGCGCATTTCTATAAATTGGTCTGTAAATTGCACCACAAACCGGAGCCATTGCAGCAAATAATTCAGGATATTTTCCACCTGTAGCCCACACACCATAACCGCCCATACTTAGACCGGTTAAGTAAACTCTACTGGGATCAATATGTTCTTCTTTAATAATTTTCTTTATTAGACCTGCAACTTCATCGGGTTGCCAGTACGTACCTTCTGGGCACTGCGGGGCAAGAATTACCGCATCGATTTCGTTTCCTTCTTTTAAATATTGAAATGGGCCATTTACTTTTACTTTCTGAAGATCGGTACCACGCTCTCCAGCACCGTGTAGAAATACAATTAAAGGATAATCTTCTTTAGATTTCTTATAGGCTTCAGGTTTATAAAGCAAGTATCCCATATCTACAGGAACTTCAACTGTTTCTTTAAATTGATTTTCTGAAATGCCGTCGGTTTGTGCTTCCGAAGTAATTCCGAAGAAAATAAACAATCCTAATATTGCGATTTTGGATATTTTCATATTTATTTTTTTTGAGTTTAGCTTACTTGAACTTGATTCCTTTATCTTTTAAAATCGAGTCTTTCGAGTCCATTTTTAACTTCAGGAGCACTCATAAACAGATCCCAAATAAGTCCGCTTCTATAATTTTCTATCATTACCATCATTGGTCCCTGATCGATCGCTAAATATCTTTCAGCTACCCAATCACCGCCATCTAAACTGAATGCATCGTAAAAACCGGCAGGTCCCCAAAGTAAATCATGCTGATCTTCGTAAAAATATCGCATTGCTTTTAAAGACTTTTTTGGCGTATAAGGGATAGAACTTACCGCTGCAGTTGGTGCTACTACACCTTTATCATCATCTGGAGAATGTGCTGTATATCCTACACTTCCGTCTTCATTCTTAGTATAACTTGCAGTTAAGCCCCAGCTATTTTCGCTATATGTTTTGAAGTTACTAGGATTTTCCTGAGCATATTCGTAATTAATATTGCTATGATTTACATTTAAATCCCAATAATTTGCATAACGATCACTCAATCCTTTTGGATTTAAACCTAAGTAAGAATAATGCGCCCAAAAAAGTGGTCCCGCTTTATCGCCATTGGTATTAAATTTTAATATTAGCGGAATTCCGTAAGCTTTTTTATCTGTAGTAATATTTCCGCTTCTTGCCCATCCATCATGGTAAACTGCTGGTTTTATGCCATGTCCTGGAGAACTTGCAGCCATGATATAAGTGATTAGACATTCATTGTAACCTTCGATCATAAAGTTTTTCTGAAACTCATAATTTGGTGACCAATGCCAAAAAATGCCGTTTTTATTATTGGTGTACCAATCCCATTCAATATTCTCCCATAATTTATCGAATTTCGCTGCTACAGCTTTTTCCTCTTCATTGCCATCTTGCAAATATTGGCGCACTACCAGAAATCCCTGAGCTAAAAATGAGGTTTCTACAATATCACCGCCATTGTCTTTACTGTCGTTACCAAATTCCTGAGTTCCGGCAGTTCTTCCATTGATCCAGTGAGGAAAAGCACCATGATATTTTGGTGTTTCTTCTAGGAAAGTTGCGATTTTATCGAAACGCTTAACGGCTTCTGCTCGAGGAATAAAACCTCTTTCTACACCAGCAACAATTGCCATTAAACCAAATCCAGATCCTCCTGTAGTGACGATGTCGGGATCATTTTCGCCATAATCTCCGTTTGGATGGTATCGCTCTCTGGCCATTCCGCTATTAGGTTCAGCAAAATCCCAAAAATATTTTAAGGTTTGCTTTTGGACGGTATCCAGTAAAGCTTCTTCACTCAGTTTGTTTGAATCCTGAGTAGTTTCTTTTTTGTCTTCTGATTTTTCTTTTGAAGCGTCATTGCATGCGGTAAATGCGAGGCCCAAAAACAAAAGATATAATATGTGTTTATTTAGATTCATCGGTTAAGCTTAAAAAGTAAAGGTGCTTCGGGAACATCCCGAAACACCTTTAAATAGATTTATTAGTATCCAGGGTTTTGTTTTAATAGCCCTCCTGAAAGGCTTATCTGATCTTGAGGAATTGGGAATACTTCATTTTTACCAGACTGAAAACCAAGCGGTCCAAAAATCTGTTGTCCCCTACCTTGTCGAATCACATCAAAATATCGATCGAATTCCATACCAAATTCTAATCTTCTTTCTTTCCAAATGGTTTGTCTAAGTTCAGATTGAGAGGTGGTAGTAATTGCTGATAAGTCTACACGAGATCTTACTTCATTAAGACTTGCAAGAGCTGCACTTGAATTTCCTAACTCATTATTTGCTTCAGCATTCATAAGTAATACATCTGCGTAACGAAGCAATATTAGATTTTTATCCAATGCATTCGCTGCAAGTGGGCCAAAATACATCTTCTCACTATAGTAAGGATTAGGTGCATCTTCACTTACTACGGCAGAGATATTTGGATCACTTTCATAAAGATCATTATCGTACATTTCTTCTCCACGGAAAATAATTGTTGCATCCCTACGAATATCATCTCCAGCAGCGTCATAAGCATCTACGAGACTTTGTGAAGGAACATCAAATCCCCATCCCCATTGGCCACGCACTCCATGGTGCTCTGCAAGGTTGTTAATTCCTAAATTTTCTGAAGAGCTTCCCTGAACTTCAAATATTGACTCAACAGTATTTTCATTCTGTATTCTCCAAAGCTCTTCGTAGTTAGGATGTAAAGCATACTGCCCTGAAGCGATCACCTCATTAGTCAGCTCTAAAACTTCTTCCCAGTTCCCTTGATACATCTGTACTTTGGCAAGTAAAGTTTTAGCTGTCCCTCTGGTAACTCTACCTGTTTGCGCAGGAGTTTGTGGTAAATTTTCTGAAGCTTCAGTTAAATCTTCTACGATAAAATTGTAAACATCTTCGCTACTATCTCTTACAAGAAGCGCTTCCTGATCGTTAGGATCTGTTTCTTCAGTAATAATCGGAACTCCACCAAAAACTTTTACTAGCGTGAAATAATGATATGCTCTAAAGAATTTGAATTCTGCCTGATATTCTGCTATACTTGATTCAGCTAAATTATTTGCAGGTTCATTTACAATATCAATCCCAGTATTTGCGGTAGCAACACCGCGATAATTTGCTCCCCATATTCCACCTACGGAAACATCTGTAGGCTCGTGAGTAAAATTATCTAATTTAGCTTTATCTGCTCCTGTATCTCCTGGGGAACTTCCTTTATCTGCATCGTCTGATGCTATACTGAAAATACCAGAGAAAGAAAAAGAATGCTGACTATAATCTAACAAGTGAGAATAAGAAGCAACAACTGCCTGTTCTACATTTTCTCCCTGAAAATACCCACTACCTGTAGTAGCCTGACCTTCAGGTTTTACGTCTAAATAATCGTCTGAACAAGACATTGCCAGTAGTGCAGAAACCACTACTAAGGTCTTTGTCATTGTTTTATATTGAAGTCTTAAATTTTTCATTATCATACTATTTTTTAAAAGTCAATATTTAATCCTAAAAGAAACTTAGCTGTGGTTGGATAAGCATCCAATTCTAAACCGCTATCAAGAATTCCTCTTGGTAATTCAGGATTAAATCCGCTATATTTTGTGAACGTTAGTGCATTTTGTGCTGTAGCATACACTCTTAAGCGCGAAAGTTGAACTGCTTCCAGAATATTTTCTGAGAAATTGTAACCTACGGTAATGTTATTTACTCGAAGAAAATCGCCATCCTCTAAGTAATAATCAGATGGAAGAGGCACTTCATTGAAAGCAGCCGGACCTCCGTTAGTATTACCTGCGGTATATCTCTCTCCGAATAAATCTGAATCTATGTTCTCTCCACTAAATCTTTGTGCTCTTAAACCATTAAATACTTTGTTTCCTGAGTTTCCGAATAAAGAGGTAGAAAAGTCTACTTGCTTATATGTTACTCCTAAATTAATACCGTAGTAAAAATCTGGCTGATAAGATCCCATGTATTGTCTATCGGTTTGCGTAATAGATCCATCACCATTAGTATCTACATATCTAAAGTCTCCAACTTTAGCTCCTGGTTGCGCGCTATTATCGATCTCCGTTTGATTTTCAAAAACACCATCTGTTTTATATAACCAAAATGTACCAAGTTCATTACCTTCTACCGTTCTAGTAACAATTTGTCCATTTTCTAGATCTCCACTATCAATAAACGGAGTTGCATTTGCTATCACCGGATTAATGTTAGTAAGCTCGTTCTCATTTTTAGTAATATTGAAACCAATATTATAGCTGAAATCTCCACTCTCTGAAGCATCAGACCAGTTTAAAGCAAACTCGACACCTGTATTCTGAATACTTCCTGCGTTAGTTACAAAACTATCATCACCTGAAGTTTGTGGCAAAGCCAATGGGAAAAGTATATCATCGGTTTGTTTGTCGTAATACGTGAATTCCCCACTCAATCTATTATCCAACAATCCAAACTCAATACCTAAATCCAGTTCTGTAGTGGTTTCCCAAGTAAGATTCTCATCATACTGCTGAATTGAAGAACCTCCAATTGCAACACCACCTGGGAATGGATAAGCTGAAAAATCTATTAATTGAAGGAAAAGACCAGAATCAATACGATCATTACCAACCAATCCATAACTACCTCTTAATTTAAGGTTACTAAGGAAGTCTTGATTGCTAAAAAATTCTTCATTATCAATATTCCAGGCAACACCAAAAGATGGATAGTATTTTATACGCTGAGATTCTGCAAATTTGGACGAACCTTCTCTACGAATAGTTGCATTAAATACATATCGCTTATCAAAATTATAAAGTAAACGTGAGAAATAAGCAAGACGACTAGAGCGGTCACCCTCATTAGTTATCGTTTGCCCTTCTTGCTCACCTATCCCTAAGTACAATAAGTTGTCTGAAGGTGGTACACCTCGACGTGCAGCTTCTAATTCCTCAGATGCTATTCTTTCTGAAGTTAATCCTAAAGTAAGATTGATGTCATGTTTACCGAATTTTTTATCAAAAGTTAAAAAGTTATCCCAGTTGAATCGCTCCTCATCATAATCACGTATCGTTAATATCTGATTTTGATTATTAATTTGATTACCACTTTCGTTAGCTACAATGTATCTAGCGCCATAACTTCTATTTTTCTCTCTAAGCACATTCACACCTAAACTAGAACGATAAGTTAACCAATCGAAAATGTCAATTTCACCCCAAGCATTACCTAAAATTCGTACTTGCTCATTAACGTTCTTATTGTTTTCAATATTCGCTACAGGATTTCCAACGTTATTCACGTTAGTACTTCTATAGTTTCCATTTTCGTCTCTTACAGGAATATGTGGTGATTGTTTGTAAGCATTCGTGAAATTAGAAAATGAAGGATTAAAACCTCTTTGTCTCACTAAACTTACATTATGACCAATACGGATATTTTCAGTCAAATGATACGTATTATTTAAACGTACAGTTAAACGCTCATAATCGTTATCTTTTAATATCCCTTCTTCGTCCAAATAGTTGGCAGAAACGTAGTAATCTACATCTTCCTTACTTCCTGAAACAGATATATTATAATTTTGATATAAACCTTCTCTAGTTATCTGGTCCATCCAATCTGTAGTTTGAAGGCCTCCAATTTCTGCATCAGAAAATGCAGGTTCGTTGCCTCCACGAACTAAAGCTTCATTTGTATAACGCGCATACTCTTGTGCGTTAGCCATGTCTACTCCGTTTACCAAAGTATTAATACCTGTAGTAGAAGAAAGAGAAATTTTCATTTTTCCTTTTCCAGATTTGGTGGTAATTAAAACCACACCATTCGCACCTCTAGCACCGTATATAGCAGTAGAAGAAGCATCTTTTAAGACATCAAAACTTTCAATATCTGAGTTTGCAATACCACTTATATCCTGAGTAATAACTCCATCAACTACATAAAGCGGATCTGCACCACCAAGTACAGAAATTGCACCTCTAATTCTTACATTACCAACAGATCCCGGTGATCCATCATTTACAACCTGTACACCAGGAAGTTTACCTTGCGCAGCCTGCAACGCAGACGTCGTAGGAGAATCATTAATTTCTTCAGCCTTAAGGTTTGAGATTGTTCCCGCTAAATCACGAGATTCGGCTTTTCCATACCCAATTACAACGACTTCGTTCAAAGCCGAAGCTTCTTCCTGAAGTTTAATATTGTATTGATCTTGCGAACCAACAGTAATATCAGTAGGTTGAAAACCTAAAAAGGTAACTTTAAAAGTATCACCTTCTACCACCTCTTCTAGAGAAAAATTACCATCAAAATCGGTAACAGTAAAAATCTCTTTCCCCTGTACTTTTAATTGTGCACCAGGCAGTGGCACATCGGCAGTATCTGTAACAGTACCGCTAATGGTTTTGGTCTCTTGTGCCATACCTATATAAGATAGAAGCATGACAAAAACAGTAATTAATTTGAATTTCATACGGTTTAATGTTTACTTAATTTTAGCGAAATATAGCTTTAGAAGCTCAAACAACGCAAACGATATAGTACACATCTACTACATCACATGAATTATATTTTTAATTACCTGATAATAAGTGATCTAAGTGGAATTTGTAGTAAATTACAGAAGATGAAATAGCGGGATGATGTAGTGTTGTAGTAGTATTAAATCAGAAAAATAAGCGCGTATTTTTAAAAATTTAGAAATTTTTAATAAGATAATTTGTTAGATTCTCGTTTTTATCCAATTCCATTTTTTTTCGGAGACGATATCGATGTACTTCTACCCCTCTTACTGAAATTCCCATTAGCGGAGCAATTTCTTTTGAAGTCAGATTCATTTTTAGATAAGAGCATAATTTCAAATCCTTACTTGTTAAACCTGGATAAACTGCAAGAACATCTTTGAAGAAATCTTCGTGTATTTCATTAAAATTGGTTTCAAAAACCTGCCACTCATCTTTGTTTTTTATCGCAGCATTAATTTTAGTCATAATGTTCTTTAAGCGATATTCATTCATTTTTGACTTATCCTTATTCAATTCACCCTGAATTTCCATAAGAACTTCATTTTTCTTGGCTGCGATCATGGTTGTATTTGCCAACTCCTTGCGCTTCATATCAATTTCGTCCAAAAGCCGCTCTTTTTCCAGACGATTTATACGTTCCTTATGTTCTTTCTCGAATTTCTGCTCAATAAGGCTACGGTGTTTTTTTAATCGTTGTCGATTATACCAATATATCAAGGCTATCAAAAGAATAAATATTATAACGTAAACTAACTTCATCATATTTGATAAATACCAAGGCGAAAGTACCGTGAACTTAAATGATTCAGTTGTTTCATTTTTACTTCCCAGAGGTTGCAATTGCAATTCGTAATTTCCGTAGGATAAATTTTGAAATTCCAAATCGCCATTATCTAAAAGTCCTTTTACAGTATCTCCTCCTATTAATCGATATTCAATTTCACGTGAGTCAGAAAGTGGATAGCCAATATCAAACTGTAACAATCTGGCGTCTTTAAAACTAACTTCAGGAATATCGTTTAATTCATACTTCTTTTCCACACCTCTAAAACCTGTCACAAAAGGCTTTGCAATAAAAACATCTTTGCGTTCCCCTTCTAAGCCTTTCAGATTTAGTTTAGCAAATCCATCTTTAAGTGTGACGTAAAATGTAGAATCTGAAGTGGAAATAATATTCTCATAGTCCTTAACTAAGCGATCTTCCAATCGCCAGGATGGAACAATTAGATTTTGATTCTTAAGATCTGTATATAACAAATCGTTATTCCGCGTATTTATAAACCAGTAATTACCTCTTCGCGTATTTAGAAGTCGATATGCGTTTAAATGCTTCAGTTCCTCAAAAATTTCTAGATGATCTGAAAACGAATTGTAACGATACCATTTAGAGTTAGAATAAACTGCAATTTGATTATTGATCTTATAGATTTCGGGATTAAAAAATTGAAGACTATCTGAACTAGGTAATCGATAGATTTCAGTAGTTTTTTTCTGATCTGCACTCAGGCTAATTCGATAAACACCTTCATAGGGATGGGCTGCCCATAAAACACGTTCATTTTCAAACAAAATGGTCTTTACAGGGAAATCTAAATTCTCGTAGCGAACCAAGCCTGTGTCTTTCAATTTTGCAATCCCAGTATAGGTTCCGATCCATAAATCATTGCTAGGAGATATTTCACTATCAAAACTTCCGGTTGCCTTATCTAAAGCTAGCACTCGATCTTTAAAAACCTGAAAAGTGGCAGCATTACTATTGCTAATAATCTTCTCTTCTGCTTTTGTCAAATTCCAAGAATGTCCCTCCGCTCCCTGAAGCAATTTTAGTCCATTATCATCCAAATAATAAACACCTGTATTACTGGCAAGAAAAAAATGATCATCTTCTTTAATCATATCGTAAACAGTACCCAACTCTCCAAAGCTATCGGTATAAAAATTAATTGGAGATTGAACTTCTACTCTATCAATTCCGTTATCGAGACCTAACCATAAATTACCATGAAAAGCATCCATAGAAAGAATGGTATTATTTTGCAGGCCGTTAGTTCTATCGAAAGTTTGAAATTCTCCAGTTTCACTATTCCATGTTAAAAAACCATTTTTTAAAGTACCAACCACTAAAATATCATCAGACAAACTACTCACCTTATTGAGCTCTGCCTTGCTAATGAAACTATTGATTAATGGGCTGACTACTTCAAATTGATTGCTTTTCTCATTCAATTGATATAATCTATCTTTAGTTCCAACTACTAATTTTTCGTTGTGCACAATTATATCTGCAACTGTATTTTGAATTATTTCTGAAGGTTTAAAATGAATAAGTCTATCATTTTCATCTAAAATGAATAAACCATCCCTGCCCTTAGCGACGAATAAGCGATCTTTATACAACCGCATACTCGTAAAAACTCCGCTTTCAATTTTTATTATTTGCTCTCCGTCATATTTATATAAACCAGCGAAGGATCGAAAATAGATATTACCATGATATGCCTTAATACCCCAAAATTCTTCACTACTTAGCTCTATTTCTTTGAAAAGATGTTCTAGTGAATGATAAACAAAAGTTCCTTTAGTATTTTTCTTCCAATACCCGAACTCTAAATACGAACCTGTATACACTTTTCCCGCATGAGCATATACAGAGCGAATAATGGAACCACTTTTTAAATTATAAGTTTTCCACTTTAAGCCATTAAAGACTAATAACCCTTTATTATTTGCTGCATATATAATCCCACTATCGTTTATAGACAAATCCCAGTTTTGGTTAGCAGCACCATATTCGAACGATGTATAATTTTGTATAGGTGGATTTAGTTGTTGTGCAGTAGAATTTTCAACAGCTAAATTACTGATCAATAATATATTGAAAAATAAAAGCAAGCTTTTAAAAACTTCTTTTGAGCAGGTAGGGTTCATGCTTTTCATTCTTCAAAATTACAATAAATATTAGATTATAATAA
The DNA here is from genome assembly GCF_030409505.1 of Zunongwangia endophytica. NCBI lineage: Bacteria > Pseudomonadati > Bacteroidota > Flavobacteriia > Flavobacteriales > Flavobacteriaceae > Zunongwangia > Zunongwangia endophytica. Next base: position 2,281,927 of record NZ_JAUFPZ010000002.1, read on the forward strand.
CTAAAATTATTTAGCAAAAGATTTAACATTGGAAAATATCCTTACAATAGGATTTATTCCTATTTTTGAAAAAAGACGAGGATGAATTTCGAAAGAATAAATGAGAAGTTGGAAATTTTAGCTGATGCAGCTAAATATGATGTCTCATGCTCAAGCAGCGGAAGCAATCGAAAAAATAAGAATAATGGCTTGGGGGATTCTTCTGGAATGGGAATTTGTCATAGTTATACAGAGGACGGTCGCTGTGTCTCTTTGCTCAAGATCTTACTAACTAACCATTGTATTTTTGATTGCGCGTACTGCGTAACTAGAAGAAGTAATGATATTAAACGAGCTGCTTTCAAGGTTCAGGAAGTAGTTGATCTAACAATCAATTTCTATAGACGAAATTATATTGAAGGACTCTTTCTTAGCTCTGGCATTTTTAAAAGTCCAGATCATACCATGGAGCGCTTAATTAGAGTAGCTAAAAAATTAAGAGAAGAAGAAAATTTTAATGGTTACATTCATCTAAAATCTATTCCCGGCGCTAGTGATGAGCTAATGTATGAGGCAGGTCTTTATGCCGATCGTTTAAGTGTCAATATTGAAGTTCCTACAGTTTCTGGATTAAAACTTCTCGCTCCAGAGAAAAAGCATGAAGATTTCACCAAACCAATGGAAAAGGTAAAAAATGAAATTATTCAGTTTAAGGAAGACCGTAAGCTAATAAGAAGTACACCTAAATATGCACCTGCAGGACAGAGTACTCAAATGATTGTAGGCGCAACGGGTGAAAGTGACCGCGATATTATGTACTCTGCTCATTATTATTATAAAAAATATAATATGAAGAGGGTCTACTATTCCGGTTATGTTCCTGTAGCTGTAGATCCACGACTTCCTGCCATCACCTCTCAGGTGCCTATGCTGCGTGAGAACAGATTATACCAAACCGATTGGCTTCTTCGTTTCTACGGTTTTGACGTCAGGGAATTATTGAACACAAATCATCCAAATTTAGATTTAGATATAGATCCAAAATTAAGTTGGGCGCTTAGAAATCAACACTTATTTCCTATCAATATCAATACTGCCGATAAATCTATGTTAGCAAGAGTACCAGGTTTGGGAATGCGATCGGTATTTAAAATTTTACAGGCAAGAAAATACCGTAAACTAAACTGGGAACATCTTAAAGCGATAGGTGTTGCCTTAAATCGTGCAAAATATTTTATCGTATGTGATTCGCGATTATGGGAGAAAAAAGATCTAACTGCAGAACAAATCAAATCTAAGATTATAAAAACAAGTTCGAGCAAGTTCAGAAAAGACTATTCTACGCAATTAAATTTATTTGATCATGCCTCATAAAATTCTTATTTATGATGGAACCTTCCAGGGACTGCTCACATGTATATTCCAGATATATGAAGAAAAGATAATAGATTTTAGTATTCATCCTGAAGGAAATGAAAAACCCGACTTTTTCGCTGAGAAAGAACTTATATACACAGATACTGAAAAATCAGAAAGAGTTCTACAAAGCTTTCAAGCGTATACATCTAAAAAAGCGGTACATCGCATTTATAGATCTTTCCTTTCAGAAATCCCCGGAATTGAAATTGAAATTGTAGCTTTTTTTCAGCATATATTTAAACATAAAACCGATCTCTCTGATGATTTTTCCTATCCACCGATCTTAAAAATTTCGCAAATAGATAGAAAAGTAGGACGCGAAAAGCATAGAATGGAAGCGTTTATTAGATTCGAATTGCTAAAAGACGGAATATTTTTTGCAAAAATAGCTCCAGATTTTAACGTTTTACCCCTAATTTTAAAACATTTTAAGAACCGATATCCCGATCAAAAATGGATAATTTATGATAAAAAACGCAAATTTGGCCTTTATTATAATTTAAAAAAAGTAGAACCCATAAGCCTTAATTTTAACAATAATTCAAAAAATAAAGAGAATATTCTCCATAATAAAGAAATTGACTTTCAAAAATTATGGAAATCATATTTCACATCCACCAATATAAAATCCCGAAAAAACTCAAAATTACACCTTCAAAATGTACCTAAACGTTATTGGAAATATTTAACGGAAAAGACCACTGTCATGTAATAAAAAATAGTTTAAATTTGCTTGTTCAACTAATTAAACATTATAACGATGAAAAAATTATTTTTATTATTTGCTGTAGCAACAATGACAATTTCAATGTATTCTTGTAGAGAAACTACTGAAGAGAATGCTGAGGAAAATATGGAACAAATGGGTGACGATATCGAAGATGGCGTTGAAGACGCTGCCGAAGATACTGAAGATGCTGTAGAAGATGCAGGTCAAGAAGTTGAGGACGAAGTAGAGAACAACGACGATATGTAATTTTCGCATTTAGTGAAAAAACGAAAGCCACTCTTTGTAGTGGCTTTTTTTAGCTATTGTAATTAACAAAAAAATATAATAATCATGAAAAAACTAATTTTAGCAGTTTTCGTTGCAGTTTTTGCAATATCGCTTTATTCATGTAGAGAATCCACTGGAGAGAAAACTGAGGAAGCAGTAGAAGCTATTGGCGAAGATATCGAAGACAATGTAGAGGAAGCTGGAGAGAAAATTGAAAGAGGTGCCGAAAAAGTTAAAGAAGAGGTTGATGAAGAAATTCATGAAACCGATGACGTTAACGGCGAAGAAGCTAATGATGATATGTAAGCTATCGCAAAACCTAATAACAAAGGCTACAGAATTGTAGCCTTTACTTTTTTCTTTCGATTACATAATTAACCATTAGTTCTAAAGAATCTTTATATTGAGATTGTGGATAATTTTCGATGATTTTTAAAGCCTCTTCCTGGAAGGCCTCCATCCTTTTGGTCGCATAATCCAAGCCGCCTTTTTGCTTTACAAAAGCAATTACTTCTTTTACACGCTTTTTATCTTTATTATGGTTTTTAATCGAATTTATAACCCAAGACTTTTCTTTTTTATCTGAATTATTCAAGGCGTAAATTAAGGGCAAGGTCATTTTCTGCTCCTTAATATCAATTCCGGTAGGCTTTCCAATTTTATCATCTCCATAATCAAAAAGATCATCTTTAATCTGAAACGCCATTCCAATAAGCTCTCCAAATCGGCGCATTTCTTCCACATCTTCCGATTCCGGTTTAACTGACGCAGCACCTAAGCTACAACAGGCAGCGATTAAAGTAGCCGTTTTCTGCCGAATAATTTCATAATAAATTTCTTCTGTAATATCCAGACGACGAGCTTTTTCTATTTGAAGTAATTCGCCTTCACTCATTTCTCGAACAGCTACCGAGATAATCTTCAGCAAATCAAAATCATTATTATCTATAGAAAGTAGCAAACCTTTAGATAAAAGGTAATCACCAACCAGCACCGCAATTTTGTTTTTCCAAAGCGCATTTATACTGAAAAAACCTCGACGACGATTACTATCGTCCACAACATCATCGTGTACTAGTGTTGCGGTATGAATTAATTCTATTACTGAAGCGCCTCTATACGTCCTTTCATTCACTTTCCCATCGGAAACCATCTTGGCTACCAAAAACACAAACATGGGACGCATTTGCTTCCCTTTGCGGTTTACGATGTAATGTGTAATCCTGTTGAGTAACGCTACTTGTGAAGACATCGATTGGAAGAACTTTTTTTCGAAAAGTTCCATTTCCTTTTCAACAGGAAGTTTTATTTGAGAGATTACCTTCATAAAGTGCCCAAAGATAGGTTATTTCAGGAAAAACGAGGATTAATTAAGAAGCCGATTTATTCGCCAATTGGCCACAAGCAGCATCTATATCTTTACCACGAGAGCGACGAACGGTCACAGTAATTCCATTTTGTTCTAATAAATTTTGATACATATCTGTCGCCTGTGAAGAAGCTTGCTGAAAATCACCATCATCGATTGGGTTATATTCGATCAAATTAACTTTACAAGGAACGTATTTACAAAATCTAACTAAAGCCATAGCATCTTTACGAGTATCGTTTACATCTTTCCAAACAATATATTCGTAGGTGATTCTACTCTTGGTTTTAGAGTACCAGTATTCTAGCGATTCTCTAAGATCTTCTAATGGAAATGTTTCATTAAAAGGCATAATCTTAGTTCGAACTTCGTCTGTAGCGGCATGTAAAGACACTGCGAGTTTTATTCTGGCTTCATCGTCTGCCAGTTTCTTGATCATTTTAGGCACTCCCGAGGTCGAAATCGTAATTCGCTTTGCAGACATCCCTAATCCTTCATTTGAAGTAATTTTATCTACAGCCTTCATCACATTATTATAATTCATAAGCGGTTCTCCCATTCCCATAAATACAATATTACTTAAAGGCCGATCAAAATATAATCTACTTTCATTATCAATAGCGACAACCTGATCGTAAATTTCATCTGGATTGAGATTTCGCATACGCTTTAAACGCGCTGTCGCGCAAAATTGGCAATCGAGACTACATCCAACCTGAGAAGACACACAAGCCGTTGTACGCTTCGCTGTGGGAATAAGAACAGATTCTACCGTAAGATTATCATGAAGCTTTACAGCGTTCTTAATAGTCCCATCATTACTTCGCTGCATTTGATCGACACGAATATGATTGATCACAAAGTTATCATGAAGCATCGCTCGCGTTTGTTTAGAAATGTTCGTCATTTCTTCAAAACTGTGCGCTCCCTTACTCCAAAGCCATTCGTAAACCTGCGAACCTCTAAAGGATTTATCGCCATTCTCTACAAAAAATTCTTGTAGTTGTATTTTAGTTAATGCGCGTATATCTTTTTTCTTCTTTTCCACAGTACAAAATTACAAAGATTCTAAGGATAATTTATTACCTCATTAAATGCAAAAAGCCACAATTGAAATAATTGTGGCTTTTTAATCGATATTCTATTTACTTATATAATTAACATGGCGTCACCATAAGTATAAAATCTATATTTTTCTTTCACTGCTTCTTCGTAAGCTCTCATCATAAAATCATGACCAGCAAAAGCAGAAATCATCATCATTAATGTCGATTTTGGAGTATGGAAGTTTGTTACCATACAATTAGCGATACTAAAATCGTAAGGAGGGAAAATAAATTTATTTGTCCATCCACCAAATTCGTTTAATGTTTGATTAGAAGAAACTGAACTTTCTAAAACACGCATCACAGTAGTACCAACGGCACAAATCTTACGTTTCTCTGTTTTAGCTTTATTAATCGTTGTTACAGCATCACCTTTAACGAAGGCTTCCTCACTATCCATTTTATGCTTGCTAAGATCTTCTACTTCAACAGGACTAAAAGTTCCTAATCCTACGTGAAGGGTTACTTCAGCAAAATTAACACCTTTAATCTCCAAACGCTTTAGCAAGTGCTTAGAAAAGTGAAGTCCCGCAGTTGGCGCTGCTACAGCTCCTTCTTCTTTTGCATAAATAGTTTGATAACGCTCCTGATCTTCAGGTTGCACATCTCTTTTTATATATTTAGGAAGCGGTGTTTCTCCAAGCTCTTTTAGTTTTCTTCTAAAATCCTCGTAAGATCCATCGTAAAGAAAACGTAATGTTCTTCCTCTAGAAGTGGTGTTATCTATAACCTCGGCAACTAAACTTTCATCTTCTCCAAAATAAAGTTTGTTCCCGATTCTAATTTTTCGAGCAGGATCTACTAAAACATCCCATAATTTAGTTTCAGGATTTAATTCTCTTAATAAGAAAACTTCAATTCTGGCACCAGTTTTTTCTTTGTTCCCGTACAAACGAGCAGGAAAAACCTTTGTATTATTTAGAACCATCACATCTTCTGGCTCAAAATAACTGATAAGATCTTTAAATTGTTTGTGCTCTATAGTTTGCTCTTTTCGGTTAAGAACCATTAGGCGCGCTTCATCTCTATTTTCTGCTGGATACTCGGCAAGTAATTCCGGCGGAAGTTCGAAATTGAAGTTTGAAAGTTTCATTCCCATATTTGAAATTTTAAAGGCTGCAAATATACAACCTCAAAACAGGGGTTGTCAAGTAATTGCGGTATTATTTAAGAATTTAATTTAAATTAGGCGTTTTGAACCGTAAAATTTAAGCTTTCCAAATCTTTATAAAAATCAGGATAACTCTTTGATACCACCATTGCATCCTCTATAATCACCGGTGTTTTTAAAGCAATTGGCGCAAATGCCATAGCCATACGATGATCGTTATATGTAGCAATTTCAATATTTTCTTTTAAACTGGTTGCAGGCAGCAATTCTAAATGATCGTTAGAAATTACAACTTCACCTCCCAATTTCTCTATTTCGTTTTTAAGTGCAACTAAACGATCCGTTTCTTTGATCTTAAGCGTGTGCAATCCTGTAAGTTTACATCCCACACCCAAGCCTAGACAAGTAACCGCTATAGTTTGTGCAATATCTGGTGAATTTCGTAGATCTTCTGAAATACTTGCAGGTTTAGAACATTTTGATTTTTTAAGCATTATGCTATTTTCTCCAAAACTGGTAGTTACACCAAACTGCTTGTAAATTTTAGCCAGACAAGAATCTCCCTGTAAACTTTCTTTTCTATAATTCGATAAACTAATCTCCGCTTCTTCACATAAGGCAGCTATACTATAAAAATACGATGCGGAACTCCAATCTGATTCTACCGGAATAGTTTTAGGACTTAATGCTGAACAGGCTTCAATAGTAATAGTATTATCCTCAAAACTTCCCTGAATACCTGAACGCTGAAGCATCTCTAGGGTCATAAGAATATACGGTGTACTGGTAACCTGTCCTTCTAGACTTATCGTTAATCCATGCGGAAGTGAAGCTCCTATTAGCATCAAAGCTGAAATATACTGACTACTAATATTTGCCTGTAAACTAACCGAATTTGCCTGAAGTTTTTTACCCTGAATTCGAATTGGTGGATATCCTTCGTTTTTCTCGTAGGTAATTTCAGCTCCCATAGATCGAAGCGCTTCTACCAATAATTTAATTGGCCGCTCTTGCATACGCTTACTACCGGTTAAAACCGTCTCTCTACCTTCTTTTACCGCAAAATAAGCGGTAAGAAAACGCATAGCGGTGCCGGCATGATGTATATCTACCTCAACTTCGTTAGAAGTCAAGGCTTTTTTCATAACCTGAGAATCGTCACTATTAGAAAGATTTGTAATCTCAAGATTTTTAAAAAGCGATTCTATAATTAAAAGGCGATTAGATTCACTTTTGGAACCTGTAATTTGCAAGGCTCCTTTTATATTCTGGCTTGAATGATTTACTTTAAACTTCATGGAAAATAAAGTTGATTATTTTTTTAGTTGGTCTTTTTCTTTTCTTCGGAATTGGCCATATGATACAATCATACCATAAACGACCATTCCTACAATCTGACCTATAACAAAAGTAATCATTTTACCGTCTGCCATCTTCTCTTGATAGTAATCTTTAAAAGCAAATCCTCCATAATCGATAACCATCATCACAACGTTGTAGATTAAAACGAATAAAAAGCCCAAAATAGCTACAGACTTCCAATATTTTTTACTGGACATAATTTCCTTAAACTTCATTTTATTTCAGTTTTTCGTTATTATGATGTCTGTCGTGATCTCGTTTGGTTTTAATATCCAACTTTTTATCAAAAGCTTCCTGAAGGTTTACCCCAGTTTGATTCGCAAGGCATAATACTACAAACATTACATCTGCAAGTTCTTCGCCCAGGTCTTTATCCTTGTCGCTTTCTTTTTCGCTTTGCTCACCATAGCGCCGAGCAATAATACGCGCTACTTCGCCAACCTCTTCGGTTAGCTGCGCCATATTGGTTAATTCGTTAAAATATCTTACTCCGTGTTCTTTGATCCAATTATCAACGGCCTTCTGTGAGTTCTGTAGATTCATCGCTTTCTTCAATTTTAGACAAAACTATAGCTTCTGAATGTTTACTCACAATTTCATCGAAGAAGTTTTTTAAATGGACATAATCTTCAGCCGGATAAATTGATCTATTTAGATCGATGGAAGACTCTAACCTAAGGAAATTTGCACTTGAATTTATTATAAATTTAAAAACAGCACCGTTTTCATTGATATTCACAATAGTATTTTCTGGCAGAGATTCCAACTCATATCCTTCGGGAACCATAAAATTAACTACTGTAGAATACGTTACAGGAAAATCCATGTACACCGGATATGTTCTTTCATCTGCCTTAAAAGGATTTTCTTTTTCAGCTAAAAATAAAAGAGGATTCAAATAAATATTATCACCAATAACTTCTATACCATGATTTAATTCAAATTGGTAACTTTCTTTTATATCTGCTCCTATTTTTTTGACATTTTCCTTTTTTAGGTTAGTAATGGTAATATCGCCTTTATCTTCCTGTAAAAGCTGTTTATAACTTTCAGCATCTACTCCTACAAAATCATCTCGAAATCGTTTTGCTACCAATTGATTATACATCCCTGTATACTTTCCTTTTAGTTTAAAATCTTCAGTGATCTGAACATTTATAAAATTTCTTTCTATAGAACGATAGTTAGGAAGTAACGAAACCCAATCAGATCGACCATCATCTTTAATAATTCTCCCTTGCCAGTTTCTAGCTCTTTCTGGCAACTCTCCAGGAGCAGCATTACGATCTGTAGCATCTAGCAAAATTAGTTGATCATCTATCGCTACGCTTACAATTACATAATTGAAGCCAGATCTTGTTGGAAATACAGGCACCCCATTACTTTTTGTACTTACCAAAACCGGATCTGCATTTAAACCGGCATAGTTAAGCATTGCAGTTAATAATAGATTTATATCACCCGTATTTCCGCTTCCTTCTTTATACGCTTTGCGAATTCCATTTTCTGCGATAAAACCTATATAATCATTCCAAACAACTTTGCTTTTAACGAAATTATAGATTGCCGCAATCTTAGCTTGTGGTTGGTTTACACCCTGCAACAAGGCTTCAAGATCATCTTTAAAGAAGCTACTTTTTCTTAGCTCGTTGGCAAAACCTCCTTCATCATAAATAGACTTCGCTACATCGTCCCAATTATGGCTAAAATATTCCATAGGAGTATCTGGGAATTTAGTATACTGCAATTCCCATTTAATTCTCGCTGCGTAATTATCTAAATAGTCGATATAAACTTCTTCTTTTAATGCAGGAATCTCTTCTTCAGAAATCTCGTATACGGTTTGCATAAATTTTGTATGCTGTGCATTCATATTAAATTGTTCCTGATCTTGCTCTATTGGAAAAAATAGAGAGGAGAGTTGATTGTAATGAGCCACAAAACCAAAAAATTCAGGAATCTCAATTTTCACGTCTAGTTTTTTAATTGGAATTCTAGCCTGTAATTCTGTTTCGTCTAAAGAAGTTAAAAATGGAGATCTTTTTTCATATTCAAATTCCACAACGCTACCTGCTTTTAAAGAAGGCATCGTGAATTTTACCGTTGCTCGATATTTTGAAGTTTCTTCATAAAAAATCTCATTTTTCCTTAATTTCTCTTCGACAAGTTTTCCGTTTTCCAAATTATAAGTATATCCCTTTATAGCATAAATTTTTTCTTCATCATTCCCACTAATATGCCTTGTCAAATTCACAGTACCCCAATCAAAACCATCTTCATTGTAAAGTTTAATACGATAACGATATTTAGTAACTAATGAAAAACCTGTATTACTATTATAATCGTAATACGTAAATTGCTTCTTATAAAGATAAGCTGCATCTGCTTCTTTATTTGAAGGGTCTTCAGTTTCTGCAACTTCTTCTTCAGAAACTTTACCGAATTTGTAATTCTGAGCCTGCATTGCGCTTCCGATGATTAGAATCGCAACTAAAAGATAAAATTTAGAACGCATAATTGTAGGTTTTAGCCGTTTTTAACCAAAACAGCTTTTTGATTACTTAGGATGTTGATTTTATTTAAAAACGCTCTAAAATCGCTAAATTGATTTGGAGACCATTTTCCTTCGTTGATGCTTATCGATCGCTTTACCTGAAGCAGCCTGGGATCTTTATCAGACACCTTAACAGAAAAACTAAACTTACCAAAATCTGTTTCTATTTTTACTGAATCTGGCAATGCTTCTACCGCATAAGCTTCTGGTATTTTAAAATCAAACTGATCTTTGTTGGTAAAGCCCCGAACTATCTCTATAGGATACTTACGATTTTCAGTTTTAGTTACCGCATTAATTTCTGGCTGAATAAAATTTAAAGGAAGTAAAATTCTATTTCCAGCCGTGGTGTGAAATTTCTTACCACTAAAATCTAATTGTTCTGAGAAGCTAGTCTGATCTTTGTTATTTTCAAATTTCAATTGATCAATATGAATTCCCTGTAAATTCCCTAATTTCTCTTTATAGTAAATATTCTTATCCTTTTCTTTCTGATTCTCAATATGATAATTATTACCGTATGGAATCCCCTTGCTCTCTCTCGTCACCGTTGCTGTAAACGCATCTTCAGAAAGATCTATTTCACAAAACGTTTGTTCGAGATTTCTTTCACCTGTATATTTTGGAGTTTTCACAATTTCACCACCTTCTTCTTTGATTAAAAGAACATGACGGTTATCGGTAAAATCGCCCAAATAATTAAAAGGAATAGACTGGCTGGTACATTCTAACCAGACATCTTCTTCAGCAATTCCAGGAACATTTAAAATAACATGATTTCCCTGCATCGATGCAAATGCCGGATCGATATCTTTTTGCTCGTCTCCCGCATATACTACGGCATAATTTGCCTTTATTCCCTGCGATGCTAACAAGGCTTTGGTATAATTAGTTAAGCCCTTACAATCGCCATAACCAACGCGATCTACTTCCTGAGCTAATATTGGTTCCCAACCACCTATACCTAGTTGTACACTTATATATCGTGTTTTACTTTGCATGTATTCGTAGATAAGCTTCGCTTTTTCATAATCGTTAGCGGCATCTTTTACTAATTCTGAAACTTCAGCTATAGTCGTGGCGTAAAGTTCATCTCTACCCTTTAAAAGATTTTCGTACTGCCATTTCCCAAACGCTTTCCAGTCGCTTGCGTTTCCTTCTACGCCCATCAAGCTAAAGTCATTTAAAGCCACCTTAACTTTTGGTGCCATATCAGAAACTTCAGGACTATAAGGCTCGTAGTTATAAGCTGGTATATCTTTGAAGGTATAGGTGAGCTCAAAATCATTTATATTTTTCTCAACCTGAATACTATCCAAGTTTGTTTCGATGTAACGTATAGGTATACGATTTGGATTTTTTAATTCGTATTTACTGGAAGCGACACTCAAAAAGTAGCTGCTTACTGGCTGAAAAGCTCGTATAAAAACGGTAGTCGACATATTAACTTCACTCTCATAAACAACAGTATATGGATAATCCATTGCTGAATAATCCAAATAGCTAACACGATTATCGGAGTATAAATTTGAAGAGCCTACAGCGCTTTGATCCTTAAAATCTCGCTGCTTAAATTTCTTAATTTCCTGCCCCATCTTATTGAAAATCAATGCAGACTGCGACTTTATCTTTGCATCACCATCATCATAAAAATCATAAGCTCTTACAAAACCTTCGCCGTATTTGTTTAGGACAGTGACCACTCGCTTTGTCGTAATGGTCATATCGTCGACATCTTCGATCTCGATAAGCACATGCTCATCTCTTAGAATTGCATTGGCTTGCTCTGTAAGTTCATTTTTAAGTACGATGCTTTGATAAGAATTTTGTGCAAAACACAGCATTCCAGTGAGAAGCATTAAGCTGGAGAATAAAAATTTCATTGCTAAAACTGATGAATTTCGTTTTGCAATATATCAAAATTTTAAGATATTTTAACTTTTATTTTTAGAATCTATTAAGATAGTTACCGGACCATCGTTTAAAAGCTCTACCTGCATATCGGCACCAAATTTACCTGTACCAACCTTTTTCCCCAGATGCTTTTCGAAAGTTTGGATAAATTCTTCGTAAAGCGGAATCGCAATATCCGGCTTTGCTGCTTTAATATAACTGGGACGATTTCCTTTCTTGGTACTGGCATGAAGTGTAAACTGACTTACAATTATTGCATCCCCACCAGCATCCAATAGCGAATTATTCATAACGCATTCAGCATCATTAAAAATTCGCATATTTACAATTTTGCGACAAAGCCATTCGATATCTTCAGAAGCATCTTCTGGCTCTATCCCAACTAACAATAAGAGCCCTAAATCAATTTCAGCATTTAATTGATTTTCGATAGTTACCGAAGCTTTTGTTACTCGTTGTAAAACTACTCTCATTTTTTGTATTGATCTACGCGATAAGGATCGTCTTCCCCTTCTATAATTTGCAAATAACTTTTATATCTAGACCAGGATATTTCACCATCGTCCAGCGCATCTTTTACAGCACAATGCGGTTCGTTGAGATGCAGACAATTGTGAAATTTGCAATCTTGTTTCAGTTCAAAAAATTCAGGAAAATAATTACCAAGCTCTTCTTTTTCGATATCCACCACTCCAAATCCTTTAATTCCCGGGGTGTCTATAATTCGAGCGTCGAAACTTAAGTCGAACATTTCAGCAAAAGTCGTCGTATGCTGTCCCTGTTTATGTTGTCCAGAAATTTCTAGAGTTTTAAGGTTAAGTGAAGGTTCTAAAGCATTGATTAATGTAGATTTCCCGGTACCACTATGCCCCGAAAACATCGAAGTTTTCCCAAGCATCATTTCCTTTACTTTATCAACATTTTTACCGGTTTTTGCTGAAATACCAAGGCATTCATAACCAATATCGCGATAAAGTTTAGCCAAAAATTTAATTTCTAAAATTTCTTCTTCATCATAAGTATCTATTTTATTGAAAAGCAATACAGCTTGCACATGGTAAGCTTCCGCCGTAATTAGAAAGCGATCAATAAAAGTGGTGAAAGTTGGCGGGTTATTAAAAGTAACCATCAAAAAAACCTGATCGATATTAGCGGCAATAATATGTGTTTGCTTAGATAAATTTACCGACTTCCGAATAATATAATTATCCCGATCACTAATCTTTTTGATTACACCCTGAGTTTCCTCAGAGTCATCATCAAGATCGATCTCTACCTCGTCCCCTACCGCAACAGGATTAGTACTTTTGATTCCTTTAATACGGAACTTCCCTTTTATACGGCAATTATAAAAATCACCATTCTCAGCTTTTACCTGATACCAACTTCCCGTAGATTTATAAACCGTTCCTTTCATTAAATAAATTTGTTTATTAACAAATTTTTAAGATATATTAGCATTCTCAATTAAATTACAAATGAACAAAATTACATTTAAACTGCTTATTGTGCTTACTTTATTAGTAGGCTTAACCGTTGAAGCTCAAACACATCTTTTTGAGCATCCGGATTTTGAAACTATTGCTAAAGATCATCAATCTATAGCAATTATTCCATTTTCAGCAAAGGTAAGTCTTCGACCTAAACAAATGAAAGAAATTACCCCAGAACAATTAAAGGAAATGGAAATCAGTGAAGGACAATCGATCCAGACCGCTATGTACTCTTGGTTTCTGAAAAGAAAAAAACGAGGAAAACTTTTAATTGATGTCCAAGATCCTAACAAAACCAATGCTATTTTAAAGAAAAATGAAATAGACATGGAAATTACAACTCCAGAGGAACTTGCTCAGCTTTTAGAGGTAGATGCCGTAATTACAGGTAAATTCGAAACCGATAAACCTATGTCTGATGGTGCTTCTATTGCCTTAGGACTGCTTGTTGGTTTTTGGGGAACAACTAATTCGGCTACCGTGAACATGAGTATAAATAATGCTGAAGATGGAACTTTACTTTGGAATTATAACAAGCGTGTTGTTGGAAGCTTAGGAAGCTCTAACGACCAATTGATTAATAAACTAATGAGAAAAGCATCTAGAAGATTAGCTTATACAAAATAAGAATATTAAATTTCTTAGAAATAAAAATGGCTGCTCCGGTAAAACGTGAGCAGCCATTTTTATTTTGGGAAAATCAAGAATAAATTGAATTCCTAGCTATCCAATATAGACTGTTGGTGGTTAATTGATTCCTGGTGAACAGCTTTAAATAACTTTAATACAAACTCTTCACTAAGACCATGTTGGTTACCTTCTAATACCATTTTTCCTAAGATCTCATTCCAACGTTTTGTCTGAAGAATAGCTACGTTTTGTGATTTTTTCACATGTCCTATTTCTTCTGAAACTTTCATACGTTTCGCTAAAAGTTCGATTAGTTGATTATCTGCAATATCGATTTTAGCTCTTAGATTCTGTAATTTATTTTGATAGTCTTCGCTTTCTGAAACTTCTTTTCTAATTTTAAGATCTTTCATAATCTGAACTAATGTAGCTGGTGTAATTTGCTGCTTCGCATCACTCCAAGCATTATCTGGATCATAATGAGTTTCTACCATCAATCCATCGAAATTAAGATCTAAAGCAGTTTGACATAGATCAAAAATAATATCACGACGTCCTGCAATATGCGATGGATCTAAAATTAGTGGAAGATCCGGAAATTTATTTTGTAATTCGATCGCGATCTGCCATTCTGGATTGTTACGGTATTTTGTTTTCTCGTAGCTAGAAAATCCTCTATGGATTACACCAAGATTTTTAATATCGGCAGTATACATACGCTCTACAGCTCCCAACCATAAAGCTAAATCTGGATTTACAGGATTCTTTATTAAAACAGTTTTATCTGTTCCTTGTAATGCATCTGCAATTTCCTGAATCATAAATGGAGAAACCGTAGTTCTGGCTCCAATCCAAAGAATATCGATATCATGTTTTAACGCATGCTCTACATGGTGAGGGTTTGCAACTTCAGTAGTAGTTAACATCCCTGTTTCTTCTTTTGCTTTTTGCAACCATTTTAAACCTAGCGCACCAACACCTTCAAAATTTCCAGGTCTTGTTCTTGGTTTCCAGATTCCTGCTCGTAATACTGTAGCATCGGTATCTTTTAACTGGTGAGCTACTTTTAGTACTTGCGCTTCAGTCTCGGCACTACATGGTCCTGCGATTACCAAAGGATGATCTAATCCGAATGCGTCTAACCAATTTCTTAATTCTTTCTTGTTTTCCATGATAAATAATTTTAGCTAATTCCGTTTAAAATTGATTTTATATGATTTGTACGTTCCATTTCGTTGTACACTTCGCCAAATTCGTCATTGGCAATCAAATCTCTAAATGTGCTTAGATTCTGAATATACTCATTCAAAGTTTCCAGCACGTTCTCTTTGTTTTGTTCAAAAATAGGCGACCACATTGCCGGCGAACTTTTTGCCAGCCTTACTGTTGAAGCAAATCCACTACCCGCCAAATCGAAAATATCACGCTCGTTTTTCTCTTTTTCGAGTACTGTTTTACCCAGCATAAAAGAACTTATATGCGATAAATGCGACACATAAGCAATATGACGATCGTGAGAATCTGGATCCATATATCGAATACGCATTCCTATTTTTCTGAAAATTTCCATTCCTCGTTCCTGAAGTTTAAAAGCTGTCTTTTCTACTTCACAAACGATATTGGTCTTATCTTTATATAAATCTTTTATCGCTGCTGAAGGTCCAGAGAATTCGGTTCCTGCAATAGGATGAGCAGATAAATAATTTCTACGTTTTGGATGATCTTTTACCGCTTCACATAACTTGAATTTAGTAGATCCCGCATCGATCACCAAGGTATTATCACCGGCTTTATCTAAAGCTTCAATCAAAACCTTGATGCTAATATCTACGGGAACGGCAACAATCACAGCATCACTATCGGCCAGATCTTCCATTGTTCCGGCTTCATCAATAAAACCGATTTTTAAAGCTTCTTTTACATGAACTTCGCTTTTATCGATACCGATAATCGTACTTTCAGGAAAAGATTCTTTAATCGCCAAAGCAAATGAACCACCAATAAGGCCTACACCTATAATACTTACTTTCATGCCTTAATACGTTTAATGGCTTCGTCTATATTTTCTTCCGCAGTACAAAGCGAAAATCGAATATAACCTTCGCCCATATCTCCAAAAATGAATCCTGGAGCTGTAAAAATGCTGTGCTCATATAACAGATTGTCCACAAATTCTTCGGAAGTTTTTCCTTCTGGTACTTTACACCAGATAAACATTCCCGCCTGTTCTTTACCCGGTGTGCAATTTAAAGCTGAAGCTAATTCCAAAATCTTAGCTCTTCGGCTTTGATAAATTTTATTCTGAGAATCGAACCAGTTTTTATCTAATTTCAATGCTTCAGTTGCTCCTGCCTGTACTGGATAAAACATCCCACTATCCATATTGGTTTTCACCTTCAACACTGTATTGATATTTTCTTCGCTTCCGCATAACATTCCAACTCGCCATCCTGCCATATTGAAGCTTTTGCTCAAACTGTTTAATTCTAAAGCAACCTCTTTAGCTCCTTCAGCTTTTAAAATACTTTTAGGATGTTCATTCAGAATAAAGCTATATGGATTATCATTTACAATAAGAATTTGATGCTTTTTCCCGAAGGCTACCAGCTTTTCAAAAACCTCATCTGTTGCTGAAGCTCCTGTTGGCATATGTGGATAATTAACCCACATAATTTTTACCTTGCTTAGATCTTTTTGCTCTAATGCTGTAAAGTTTGGCAACCAGCTTCCTTCTTCATTCAGATCATAATAAATCGCATTGGCTCCGACTAGTTTAGAAACCGACGTATAAGTTGGATAGCCGGGATTAGGAATTAGAACCTCGTCACCTTCATTTAAAAATGCCATGGAAATATGTAGAATTCCTTCTTTACTTCCCATTAAAGGAACGGTTTCAGTCTCCGGGTTTAATGATACCTGATAATATTTTTGATAGAACCCGGTAATTGCATTTCTAAATTCAGCTGTCCCTTTGTACGGCTGATATTGATGTGCCCCGTTATGAGTTAAACCTTCATTTAAGGCTGCAGTTACCTGTGGCGGTGGCGGTAAATCTGGGCTACCAATTCCTAAATTGATAATCGGCTTACCGGCGGCCTGTAAGGTACGAACTTCTCTCAATTTCGATGAGAAATAGTATTCCTTTACGTGTTCTAACCTATTGGCTGGTATCATTACACTTTATTTTTATATGTTCCAAAAATTCTTAATTGCTCGGTCATTATTCCTAAAACTTCCATGGCTTTAGAAAATCGTTGAAAATCATCGAAAGTGATATCAATAAAAAAGCTGTATTTCCACGGAGTTTCGATAATCGGCATACTTTGGATTTTGGTCATATTCAGATCAAAATCTCTCATGATATTTAATACGGAAACCAAACTACCGGTGCGGCTTTCTAACTCAAACTTCAGTGAAGCTTTATCGATCTTTTCGCCGTTCGGTTCTTTTTCCTTTTTACTAATGATCAAAAATCGAGTAGAATTACTCTTTTTTGTATGAATATCTGAAGCTAAAATATCCAGTCCAAAAATTGAAGCTGCAGCAGTGCTGGCTACAGCGGCAACGTGTTTGGATTCTTTTGCTGCAATTCTTCTGGCGACCTCAGCAGTATCGGTATCTTCAATCAACTTAATGTGTGGATATTGCTTAAAGAATTCTTTACACTGCAATAAAGCCATTGGGTGAGAATATACTTTTTTAATATCCTCGATTTTTTGTCCTTTAAGCGCCATCATATTCATCGCAATCGGGATGTAATGCTCACCAACTACTTTTAGATTGTTTTCGTCTATAAGTGCGTAATTAGGAAGAATTGAACCGGCGATCGAGTTTTCTATCGCCATCACAGCTTCCTCAGTTTCATCATTTACCAGACTTTGCGCAAGCTCCTGAAAAGACATACATTCTTTTACCTGCACCTCTTTACCATAAAACTCTTGCGCCACCAGATGATGAAATGAGCCTTGGATTCCCTGTATCGCTACCACTTTATTCATTCAAAATTTGATATAAAAAAAAGTCCCGACGTTTAGATCGAGACTTTTATATAATATTGTTTATTTAATTACATACCATTCCCGATCTCTATTCTTTAAAATAGAAATAAAAATAAAAGAATGTGTTCCAAGTAATTAAATGATTCATTTGTCTGTTATTACATCGACTAAAGTATAATTATATTTTTATTTGAAAAATCATTTGCTGTCTTTTTTTAAATTTAATTGATTTTTTACGAATCTTAAGCTTATTCCGTTTCTTTTGAAGAAAATTTGCATTCAAATCTTAATAACAGCGCCCGATTTTAGATAAAAAATAGTGAAGCGCTATAAACCGCTTGAAGAGGTTGCGACCTAAAACTCCTAAATAAGCTTTCAAAGGTATATTTTATGCTTATTTTTGATCAAAATCTTCTAATATGTCTATTTCAGTAGAAAAAATTTCCAAATTTTACGGAGAACAAAAAGCGCTAAATCAGGTTTCATTTGATATTGAAAAAGGAGAGGTTGTTGGTTTTCTTGGACCTAATGGTGCCGGAAAATCTACATTAATGAAGATTTTAACCGGATATATTCAACCTTCAGAAGGCACTGCCAGTGTGAATAATTATGCAATCGACACCCAGTTGCATAATCTACAAAAAAGCATTGGTTACCTACCCGAACACAATCCTTTATATACTGAAATGTATGTTCGGGAATATTTAGGCTTCAATGCGAAAGTCTACGGAATTAAAAAAGACCGAATAGAAGAAGTTATCGAATTAACGAATCTTACTCCAGAAGCCAATAAAAAAATCGATCAGCTTTCTAAAGGATATCGTCAACGTGTAGGTTTGGCCGCGGCACTTTTGCACGATCCTGAAGTACTAATTTTAGATGAACCCACAACCGGTCTAGATCCTAATCAGCTAATCGAAATTCGAAGTTTAATTAAGAATATTGCCAAGAATAAAACCATCTTCCTCTCTACGCATATTATGCAAGAGGTGGAAGCACTCTGCGAACGCGTGATCATTATTAACCATGGGGAAATTGTAGCCAATCAAAAACTAACTGATCTTCGAAAAGGACAGGAACAAATTATCTTGGTAGAATTTGATTATCGAATTGAAATGATCGCCTTACAACGCTTGCCGCATCTAAAAGATGCTAAAAATATCGGTGGTTTTGAATATGAGCTAACTTTCGATACCTCTGAAGATATGCGATCTGCGGTTTTTGACTTTGCGCATGATAACGGTCTAAAAACGCTTCAGCTAAACCAAAAAACTAAAAATCTAGAAAGTTTATTTACGGAGCTGACTCAAAAATAGAAAAATCAACCTACATCATTTAGTTACAATTATTCGCTTGTCTGGCATATCAAAAGTAATTATTTCACCAATCCAGTTGATACTCATAATTCCTTCATGAATTAAACCATCAATAAATGTTGCTCGAAAATCGGTATTTTCAGCATTCTTTTTTAGATCGGTAAGACTAGTAACTTCAGTAAAATAGTACTGATTTCCTTCTTCGGGCTTAAAAGAACTTGGGATATATTTAGTTTCTATCTGTGTAGAATCAATCCCAAGCGCTTCCATATATCTAGAATTAAATCGGAAAACATCGAAACCGGCACCGCTATCCAGACCAACATGCAATTCTAAAGAATCCAGTTTCACCATTGTACCGATGCTTACTTTAACATTACGATCGTTGTTGATTTCTAACGGCATTTCAAATTTCATATTTGCTTTTCGCTGCTGAAGTGATTTTTTAGATTCTATCACCAATTTTTCTTCAGCAAAATCAATCGTAAAAGCTTTTTGCTGAAGCGGAGTTAAAGAAATTAATCCATCTAACGGAAAATCGATATCATAACTGCAAACTGTTCGTTATTTATACTAAAATCGCCTATTTCTAAAATATCAGACTGATATAAATCGGTAGTAATAGCTTCTCCAGTTGCACGATGGCCAGTATAAAAATGATGCGTTTTATCAAGATTATCGATTTTATCAGCAAAATCTTTAGTTAGCAAATTTAAACCTGCTCCGGTGTCGAACACAAAATTGCCGCTTACTCCGTTCACAGTCGCCTTAATCATGATATGACCATTCGGAGTCAATTTAAACGGAATTTCAATCTTTTCTTAGGAATAATTCTGTGCGTAAAAAATGCTAGAAATAAGTAAAAACGTAACTAATAAAAATCCTCTCTTCATAATATCCTCTTTCTTATAACACGATTCAGAAATAGATTTGTTACAAAAAAGCCTCATATTTTATCGAATATGAGGCTTAGGTATTTAAAATATGAGATGAGACCCTGAAACAAGTTCAGGGTGACGTAATCTTTTAATGATAAAATGAATATTCTATTTCCAATCTATTTCTTTTCTGAAAGTTTTAAAATATCACCAAAAACCCCACGAGCGGTAACTGCAGCTCCGGCTCCCGCGCCCTGAATAACTATTGGACGATCACCATAAGATTCCGTATAAATTTCAAAAATAGAATCGGCTCCTTTTACTTGTCCTAAACTACTATCATCTGGAACAGAAACCAATTTCACTTCCAATTCTCCTTTATCTTGTTGCAAATCTCCCGACAAATCTCCAATATATCGTAATACGTGATTTGGTTCTTGCTCCTCTTTTATTTTCTGATAAGTAGCATCTAATTCTTCCAATCTAGACACAAAAGTTGAAGCATCGTCACCCCGTAAATCTTCCGGTACAAGATTATTTATTTTCACATCGCCAAATTCATTCTGAAGATCCAGTTCTCTAGCCAAAATCAATAATTTTCGGCCAACATCATTTCCATTTAAATCTTCTCGAGGATCAGGTTCAGTAAAACCTTTATCGATAGCTTCTTTTAAAACACTACTAAATTTCCGATCTTCAGCAGAAAAAGAATTAAATAAATAACTCAATGTTCCTGAAAACACACCACGAATTCGGGTAATATTCTCTCCGGATAGATGTAAAATTCGAATAGTATCAATTAAAGGTAAGCCTGCACCAACATTGGTTTCATATAAATATTGCTTCTGATTTTTCTCCAGATTCTCTCGTAATTCCTTATAAAATTTGAAATCTAAGGTATTAGCGATTTTATTGGAAGAAACCAAATCGAACCCATGATTTACCAACATATTATAATGCTGAACAAATTGCTGACTCGCCGTATTATCTACTGCAATTAAATTTTCCAGATGAAATAATTCGGTATAATTAATTACATCTTCGATTGACGCTTCCTGGTTTGAATTTTCTAATTCCGTTTTCCAATCTGCATTAATTCCTCTAGCATTCAATACTAATTTTCTGGAATTCGAAACCGCAAAAATATTCAGTTTTACTTTTTTACGCTCTTCAATAGTAGCTGCTGAGTTTAAGATCTGATCGATCAAGGTTCCGCCAACCGTACCATGACCAAAAATCGCAATATTGATCTTTTTACAAATCTCAAAAATCTCCCCGTGAATTACATTCAAAGCTTTATTCAACTTTGCTTTCTTCACGACCAAACTCACGTTTTTTCCGGTTACAGTATTATTGAAAAGTAATGGAACAATCTGGTTTCTAATTAACGCATCGTAAGGTTTGTGGAAGGTACTTAAGTCCTGCCCCACAATAGAAATGACAGAAACATCATCGACCACCGAAATTTTATTGACATCTTTCGAGTAAAAATCACTTTCGAATTCTCGCTCTAAAGCTTTAACCGCTCGTCCTGCATTTTCGGCATCTACTACTAAACCTATTCCACGTTCCGAAGAACCCTGAGAAATAATACTTACACTAATTTCTGCATCTCCTAACGCTCGGAAAATTCGCGCATCTATTCCCGATTTACCTAACAAACCACGACCTTCTAAATTCAGCAACGCCATATGTTCTAAAACCGAAAGCGACTTCATGCCTTCTTTATTAGGTTTCGCGGTAATTAAA
Organism: Zunongwangia endophytica; assembly: GCF_030409505.1. NCBI lineage: Bacteria > Pseudomonadati > Bacteroidota > Flavobacteriia > Flavobacteriales > Flavobacteriaceae > Zunongwangia > Zunongwangia endophytica. The sequence goes on from NZ_JAUFPZ010000002.1 coordinate 2,303,802, forward strand.
GTTCCCTGATTGTCGTTATTGAACGTATTTAAAATTCGAAGCGGAATATTCTTTTCGATTAACGGAATAATAGTTTTGGCGTGTAAAATTGTTGCTCCAAAATTAGCAAGCTCGTTTGCTTCGTTATACGAAAGCTGCTCAATTCGCTGCGCACTGGGCACCAAATCTGGATTTGCGGTGTAAATCCCGTCTACATGTGTATAATTCTGTAATTCTTCGGCATCTAAATAATTAGCTATTAAAGAGGCGGTATAATTGCTTCCGTTTCTACCTAAAGTTGTGGTTTCGTTTTTAACATTAGAGCCTATAAAACCAGTAACAATATTTACCGTTTTTCCTTTAAATTCTTCAAAATGCTTCACTACATTTTCTTTAGAAAGTGCTTCTAATGGCTGTGCATTTCCGAATTTTTCATCGGTTTTAATCAGCAGGCGAGTATCGGTAAAATTTGCTTTATACCCGCGTTGTTTTAAAATTTCAGTAATTAATTTAGCCGACATTAATTCGCCCTGAGAAAGTAACTGATCTTTAATTTTAGGACTGTAATCGCCAAGTAAACGAACACCTTCTAATAGCTTTTCTATACTTTTAAATTCTTCGGAAAAATCTACAAAACTATATTCTGAAATCTGATAGGCTTTAAACTTTTCGAATGCTGAAGAAACATCTTCGTTCTCTGAAGCTTTTTCTAATAAATTTTGAAGCTGATCGGTGGTTTTTCCTCGTGCTGAAACCACTACCGCAATACGTTCTTCGTTTTGTATCTTTTCTTCTATAATTTCTAAAACTCTAGATATACCTTCTCCGTTGGCTAGAGATTTTCCGCCAAACTTTACTACTTTCATCTTATTCGCTTTTTGAAAAATACCGGTAATTATATTTTCCAGTTGTTTAAATTCAATTAAAAATGCATCGTGACCGTGTAGCGAGTGGATTTCGCCATAAGTCACTTTGTTACTATTTTGTGCTAATTGTTTGTAGGTTTCTCTATTTTCTTCCGCAGTAAAAAACAAATCAGAATCTACCCCGATAATGCAAATATTCGCATTGATACTTTCTAATACTTTATCTAACTCTGCCCTACCGCGAGAAACATCGATAGTTTTTAGAAGCTGATTCATAAATTTATAAGCACCTACCTGAAATCTTTCCTGAAGTTTAGCGCCATGATGCAACAACCAGCTTTCTACATTAAAAACCTGAAGTTCTTCGTTTGTGGTACGTTTAAAACGTGATTTAAAAGATTCTGGCGTGCGATAGCACAACATCGCGTGCATACGAGCATCGTGCACAGGATTTTTAGAATTATTTAAAAATAACTCCTGAATTTGGCAATTTGCGATTAACCAATCGGTAGATTTCCAATCGGTTGCTACTGTGATTAGATTATCGGTAATCTTTGGATTTAGCGCAGCCATTTCCCAGGCGATTCCGCCGCCTAGCGAACCACCAACCAGTGCAAAAAGATGATCGATTTTTAACGAATCTAAACCCGAAAGAAAGATTCTTGCTATATCTCGAGCTACAAAATCTTTATAATTTTCGATTAGAATCCCGTCGTAACCATTCCCGGGAACATTAAATGCCAGAATAGTATAGCTATCTGTATCGATACATTTCTCTTTACCAACAATATCTTTCCACCAACCAGTTTCGCCTGCTACTTCAGAATTTCCTGTAAGTGCATGATTAATCATTACAATCGGCGCAGTATGTAAAGGCTGACCAAATACATGATACGATAATGTGATATCTTGAGTTACACCACTAATCGTAGTAAACTCTTTAAGTTGTAATTGTAATAAATCTTGTTTCAACTTTTCTAATTTTTAAACTTTAAAAATTTAAAACAGACTGAAATAAGCTGAACATCCATTTAATGGGTGCGTGCTTAGTTACTATCAAGAAAAGTTTTGAGAATAATTCGTTGAAGAATATTTCTGTTATCTATCCGATAATCGGTAGAACGTAGCACCTTCTTTGTTGGCAAAGGGTTGCTAAGGCTTCTGCGGGTCTATTCCCTCAGCCTTTCTTGATAACAATCAGTAAGTTTCTGAACTTCGTTTTAACAAATTACGGTAATAATTTGCGATCGACCAACATTTTTTTCAAATAGTATTTAGTAGTGAGAATTTTAGATTTCGGCTATCTGTCATCTTCTAATATTCAACCCACTACATTTTTTTCACTTCGAGTAGTAAATTTTAAAAGGAAATGTAAATTTGATGTATCGAGAAGTCCATATAATTTCTTTTTATCATTGCCATAAAAAGAAACAAAAAGGTCTAGTCTTATTTTTGATATCTTGAAAAACTGCTGAAAAATTACACATGCGTTCTGCAACCGCTTCGCTAGGCAGAACTCCACTGCCAGCCGCGCAATTCTTCATTGTTTTTACTACGATAACAAAAAGTAGGACGATATTAGATATAATTAAAAATTGTTGAAAAATCCCGACTCTTAATTTCTTTCTTTTTAATCCGCTTTAAAAAGGTCTATTTTCTAACATCTAAAATCTAACAGCAAAGCGATCTAAAGACTAAAAAACCGCTTCAGCAATCTTTTTAATATTCGAGCTTTTTCCCATGGAATAAAAATGTAATAATGGTACTCCAGCTTCTTTCAATTCTTTAGTTTGCTGAATAGCCCATTCGATACCAACCTGGCGGACTTCCTTATTACTTTTACAAGCCTCAACGCTATTTATTAAATCCTGCGGAAGATCTATACTAAAGACATGCGGTAATAATTGTAAATGTTTTTTTACTGCAATAGGTTTGATCCCCGGAATAATTGGTACGTTAATTCCCATTTCTCTAGCCTTATCTACGAATTCAAAAAACGCCTGATTATTAAAGAACATTTGGGTCACTACATAATCGGCACCGGCATCTACTTTAGCTTTCAACTTTTTAAGATCGGTTTCTAAAGAAGGAGATTCCAAATGCTTTTCAGGATATCCCGCTACACCAACACAGAAATCTGCATGATTTTCAGAATCTATCACTTCATTTAAATATTTTCCTCTAGAGAGGTTTTTTATCTGTCCTACAAGTTCATTTGCATAACAATGTCCTCCGCTAGTAGGTTCAAAATAACGCTGATGTTTCATCGCATCTCCGCGAAGCGCCATGATATTTTCGATTCCTAAATAATGACAATCGACTAATAAATATTCAGTTTCTTCTTTAGTGAAACCGCCACACAACACATGCGGAATCGTGTCTACATTATATTTATGTTTAATAGCTGCACAAATTCCTACCGTACCTGGGCGCATTCTGGTAATTTTACGCTCCAACAATCCATCTTCTCGTTTTATATAAATATGCTCTTCTCTAGAAGTTGTCACATCTATAAACGGAGGATTAAATTCCATCAGAGGATCTATATTATCATATAATTCCTGAATGTTTTTCCCCTTTTGCGGCGGTACAATTTCAAAAGAAAACAATGTCTTTCCTTTTGCGTTTTCTATATGTTCGGTTACTTTCATTTGTTTAAAGCTGCTAATCGCTGATAGCTTTTAGCTGTCAGCTTATTTTTAATCTGCAATATTAGGATTCAGCCATTTTTCGGCTTTTTTATAATCAATTCCTTTACGTTCGGCAAAGTCTTTTACCTGATCTTCTTTTATTTTACCTAATCCAAAATATCGTGCTTCAGGATTCGCAAAATAATAACCACTTACACTAGCTGCCGGCCACATAGCTAAACTCTCGGTAAGTTTTACGCCTATATTTTCTTCTACCCTTAAAATATCCCAAATTGTTAATTTTTCTAGGTGATCGGGACATGCTGGATATCCAGGTGCAGGACGAATTCCTTTATAATTTTCTTTAATAAGTTCTTCGTTACTTAAGGTTTCTTCGGAAGCATAACCCCAATCTTCTTTCCTTATTTTTTTGTGCAAATATTCAGCAAAAGCTTCTGCGAATCGATCAGCGAGCGCTTTGATCATAATCGAATTATAATCGTCGTGATTCTTTTCAAATTCGGCTGCTAATTCTTGTGTTCCGAATCCGGTTGATACACAAAAACACCCCATATAATCTTTTACTCCGCTTTCTTTAGGTGCGATATAATCTGAAAGGGCAAAATTGGGCTTTCCGGCATGCTTTTTTAATTGCTGCCTTAAGGTTCTAAAAATTGCTGTTTTTTCTTCGGAATCTTGATTGAAATAAACCTCGATATCATCATGGTTTACTGTATTCGCTTCAAATAAACCGTAAATCGCTTTCGCTTTTAATAATTTTTCGTCCAAAATTTGTTTCAGCAATACTTTAGCATCTTCAAAAAGTGACGTTGCCTGCTCTCCTACTACTTTATCTTCTAAAATATTAGGATAACGACCATGTAAATCCCAACTTCTAAAAAACGGACTCCAATCGATATACGGAACCAATTCATTTAAATCGAAATCTTCCAGAATCTGAATTCCGAGTTGATTTGGTTTAGTGATATTGGTGGTTTTCCAATCTATTTTATAATTATTTTCCCGAGCTGCTTCAATAGATAGAAAGCTCTTGACCTTGCTACGCTTTCCAAAATTATTCCTGAAAATTTCATATTCAGATTTTAGATTTTCTTTATACGCTTCTCGGGTTCTTTTATTCAGTAAATCACCAACAACAGTTACTGCTCGTGACGCATCATTAACGTGAGCAACTGCATGAATATATTGCGGATCTATTTTAACAGCAGTATGAGCCTTCGACGTAGTTGCTCCGCCAATAAGCAAAGGCACATTAAAGTTCTGACGCTGCATTTCTTTAGCTAAAAAAACCATCTCGTCTAAAGACGGCGTTATCAAACCACTTAACCCTATAACATCTACATTATTCGCTTTTGCCGCATCGATAATTTTCTCTGGCGGCACCATTACGCCTAAATCGATAATTTCGTAATTATTACAAGCCAATACAACACTCACAATATTTTTACCAATATCGTGAACATCACCTTTTACGGTAGCCATCAGCACTTTTCCGGCAGGTTCGCGTTTTGTGGTTTTATCATCTTCAATATAAGGCAGCAGATAAGCCACAGCTTTTTTCATTACACGAGCCGATTTTACGACCTGCGGAAGAAACATTTTTCCGCTTCCGAAGAGATCTCCAACTACATTCATCCCAATCATCAACGAGCCTTCAATCACATCGATAGGCCGTTCTGCTTCTTGCCGTGCAGTTTCTACATCTTCTACAATATAAGCATCAACTCCTTTTACTAATGCATGAGTAATTCGATCTTGTGTACTCCCTTCTCGCCAGCTTAAATCGACTTTACTAGTTTTCGCGGTTCCTTTTACGGTTTCAGCAAAATCTAACAATCGCTCTGTAGCATCGTCCCTACGATCTAAAATCACATCTTCTACATGCTCTAATAAATCTTCTGGGATTTGATCGTAAACTTCTAGTAATGCCGGGTTTACAATACCCATATTCATTCCGGCTTTTATCGCATAATATAGAAATACCGAGTGCATAGCTTCACGCACAGGATTATTTCCTCGGAAAGAAAAAGAAACATTACTAACCCCACCACTTACACTACAATGCGGTAAGTTTTCTTTTACCCATGCCGTAGCTTCGATAAAATCTATAGCATTTCTACGATGCTCGTCCATACCTGTTCCTACAGGAAAGATATTTAAATCGAAAATGATATCCTCTGGCGGAAAATTTACTTTATCCACTAAAACATCGTAAGAACGTTTTGCAATTTCGATTCTACGATCGTAATTATCGGCTTGTCCAACCTCATCAAAAGCCATTACAATTACTGCAGCACCGTAACGTTTTATTTTTTTGGCGTGTTCAATGAATTGCGCTTCACCTTCTTTTAAGGAAATGGAATTTACTACACATTTCCCCTGCACCACCTGCAAACCGGCTTCGATAATTTCCCATTTCGAACTATCGATCATAATCGGTACTCGAGCAATATCTGGTTCTGCTACAATTAGATTCAGGAACTTTACCATGGCTTCCTTGCCATCAATAAGTCCGTCGTCCATATTAATATCGATAATCTGGGCACCACCATCTACCTGATCTCTGGCAACATCTAAAGCTTCATCGAACTTTTCTTCTTTAATAAGTCTTAGAAATCTTTTAGAACCAGCTACATTGGTACGCTCCCCAACATTAACAAAATTACTATCGGGCGTAATAATTAAAGGTTCCAGACCCGACAATTGCAATGGTCGATAATCGGTTTTTCCTGAGGTATTATTAGCTAAATTATTGTCTAATCCTTCCATGATCAGGCTGAAGCTTTTTTATGTTGAAGACTTTTTATAGGTCGTGGTTTGTAATCTTTCGCAATATTTGCAATTGCTTTTATATGATCGGGAGTTGTCCCACAACATCCTCCCAGTATATTTACCAGACTTTTCTCGAGATACTCTTTGGTTTGAATTGCCATTTCATCGGGACTTTCATCGTACTCTCCAAAAGCATTTGGCAAACCAGCATTAGGATAAGCTGAAACTCCATATTGTGTTTTGTAAGCCAACACTTCTAAATGCGGAGTAAGCTGTTTTGCACCAAGAGCACAATTGAAACCGATACTTAACAATGGAATATGAGAAACTGAAATTAGAAAAGCTTCCGCAGTTTGCCCTGATAGCGTTCTACCTGAAGCATCTGTAATTGTTCCGCTAATCATTACCGGAATATCTACTTGAAGTTCTTCCTTTAATTCATCAATCGCAAAAAGTGCTGCTTTAGCATTAAGCGTATCAAAAACAGTTTCTACCAATAAAATATCTACACCACCTTTTATCAAGGCTTTTGCCTGTTGTCTATACGCAAGTCGAAGTTCATCAAAAAAAATTGCGCGGAATCCCGGATCGTTTACATCGGGAGACATGCTAGCTGTTTTATTAGTAGGTCCCATTGCACCCGCCACAAATTTTGGTTGGTCGGGATTCGCTTCGGTTAATTCGGTTGCTACCTGTTTGGCGATTCTGGCCGACTCGTAGTTTAATTCATCCACAAGTTCCTCCATCTGATAATCGGCCATAGCAATAGTAGTTCCCGAAAAAGTATTAGTTTCTACAATATCGGCACCCGCCTGAAAATATTTTTTATGAATAGTGGCTATAGCCTCTGGTTGAGTTATCGAAAGCAAGTCGTTATTCCCTTGCAATGACACCGGCCAATCCTTAAAACGATCTCCACGGAAATCTTCTTCAGTGAATTTATATTCCTGAAGCATGGTACCCATAGCACCATCGAGGATCAGTATTTTTTCGGCTAATATTTCTTCTAATTTCGACATGTTATTCTGTTCTAAACGCTATCAAAAAAGAAGATAAAGGAAGTCTTGATGTTATCTATCTGCGAAAAATCGTAGTAGAAGGTAGCACCTTCTCCATTGTACGAGAGACAAAGAGGGTTGCTAAGGTTTCACCGGGTCTAATCCCTCAACCTTTCTTGATAACGCTATTATTTTAATGAACTTAGCCCGCTAATATACGGTGTTCTCTTATAATTACAAGAGATTCAATAAAAATCTTAATCGTCAAATAAGATTTTAAAAAAAGTAAACCCGCCTTGACAGACGGGTAATATCACTTAAGCTTCAACTTTTTCTCCGTTTACATTTACTTCATAAGAAATCTCAGCTGCTTTTTCTAGCATTTTTGCTACGGAACAATATTTATCCATAGAAAGTTCTACTGCTCGTAATGCTTTTGCTGAAGACACTTCGCCTTTCAATATAAAATTAAGGTGAATTTTTTTGAAAACATTCGGTACAGCGCCATCTTCTCTGAAGCCTTCAACTTCTACCTGCAAATCTTCCAATTCTACTTTTTGCTTTTTTAGAATCATCACCACATCGATACTACTACAACCTGCAATACCACGAAGAATCAAATCCATCGGACTTCCGCCTTGCGGATCTGCTTCAGATTTATTATCTAAATGAACAACATCTCCACGTTCATTTTTGGTCTCAAAGTGATAGGCATCGTTAAGCCTTTTTAGAAAGATTTTCATCTATTTTAATTTTGATGTAAATGTACAAAACATTCAAGGATTCTCTTATCGCCTTTAATGGTTTAGAAAACAGACACCTAATTAATAATTAATAAAAAAATTTTATATTTATAAACATAAATACTTTCATAATGGACATAAATAATAAAAAATTTAAAAAATTAAGATTCACACCCTTGATCTTAATCATAATTTACTTTAGTGCTATCAAAAACTCCAGTTTTCTTTCTGAAGAGTATAAACTATATATCCTGATAGGGATGATACTTCTTTCTGTTATCAATCTTGGCTTTTTGTATTCGATAGACCTAATAAAAATTCAGAAAATATATACTCTTGGAATTTTTATAGGTATATCTTCAATAATATATTTTCTATAATTATAGATAAAAAAATAAAAGCTTAGCTAATAAATATAACATCTAATTCTAAAAAAAAAGAATTATCAAATTCAACAATCTTAATTCTAAAATCGCATATCTAACAGCGAAGCGATCTAATATCTATTTTCTAGCCTATACTCTGTACCACTTCTTTCTTGGCTTCTTTTTTAGATCCGTCGAATCCTTCTACTCCACCAACTGTTGTGTATTTAAGTACATATTTTTTATCTGGAAATATTCTCTGATACGCACTCTGACACATAATCGCTGCTTCGTGAAATCCAGATAAAATCAGTTTTAATTTTCCTTTATACGTATTTACATCACCGATGGCATAAACGCCTGGAATATTGGTCGCATAATCGTAAGAATTATCTACTTTAATCGCATTTTTTTCTATTTCTAATCCCCAACTTCCGATTGGTCCTAGCTTTGGAGATAACCCGAATAACGGCACAAAATGATCGACGTCTCTTAGCTCTTCGCCGCGTGCTTCATCTTTATGACGAATTACAACTTGTTCTAAATCATTTTTTCCATTTAAGCCAACAACCTCAGCGTTGGTAATCATTTCAATTTTACCGAGTTTCGATAATTCTGATACTTTTTCTACTGAATCTAAAGCTCCTCTAAATTCTTTTCTTCTATGCACCAAAGCTACTTCTTCAGCAATATCAGCTAAATAAATTGCCCAATCTAAAGCAGAATCTCCACCACCGGCAATCACTACTTTCTTATCACGATATACTTCAGGATCTTTGATAAAATACTCCACACCTTTATCTTCGAAATCAGTAATATTTGGAATAGGCGGCTTACGAGGCTCAAAAGAACCTAAACCTCCTGCAATAGCTACTACAGGCGCGTGATGCTGAGTACCTTTATTAGTGGTCACTATAAAAGTTCCGTCATCCAATTTTTCTAAAGTTTCAGCGCGCTCTCCAAGTGTAAATCCGGGTTCGAAAGGTTTAATTTGTTCCATCAAATTATTCACCAGATCACCAGCATTAATTTCTGGAAATGCCGGAATATCATAAATCGGTTTTTTAGGATAAATCTCTGAACACTGCCCACCCGGCTGCGGTAAAGCATCGATTAAATGAGTCTTCAATTTTAATAATCCCGCCTCAAAAACGGTAAATAATCCTGTGGGGCCTGCTCCTATAATTAGGATATCTGTTTTAATCATTTTTATCTTTCTTTACAATTAAGGATTCGGTTATGGTGTTTAGTTGTTCCACTTTAGCTTCAAAATCACCTTTAATAGTTTTGCGATATTCATTAAGATTTTCAACCATTCGGTTTACGTCTTCCGGAATTACTTCCTCAAAAAACTGGCGTAAACGCTTGGCAGTAGTTGGCGACTTTCCATTTGTAGAAATAGCTATTTTCACATTGCCTTTATTTACAATTCCGCCCATATAAAAATCACAAAGTTCTGGCGTATCCGCAATATTCGCTAGTAGATATCTTCGTTTGGCGTGGCGATGCACTCTTTTATTTAATCGTGCATCATTAGTTGCTGCCACTACGATATGACGTCTTTTTAAATATTTTTTTCGATATCTGCCTTTGATCAATTTAATCCCATGTTTCTCAGCAAGTGCTGCAGTTTCAGGAGCGAACCATTTGGCAACTACTTCAACATTAGCATTAGGGCTTGATTTCAGTAAAAAGTGAAGCTTTTCATGCCCAACATTTCCTCCGCCAACAACGAGAATGTTCAGGTTATTCACTTTTAGAAATACTGGATATAATTCGTTTCTTGGTTGCATATTTTTTAGCGATTAGCTTTCAAAATAAATTCAAAATTCAATATTTTAAATTTGAGATAATATGATATAGGTTCTTGTTTTTAAAAATCTACCTATTTAAATAAGTTCGAAATTCAAAATTGATTAGTGTTGTTCGTCTAATTTCTAACTTTCAACAGCGAAGCGATCTAAATATTAATTTTCAAATCAGCATATCATCAAATTTTGAAATCGATTAGGCTGCTCCAATTTTTAAGAATTTTGAATATGCTGAAGCAGAAAATCCGCTAGATGCACTTAATTCTTTTGGTAATTGATGACTTTCCTTTACAACTTCACCAATTACAATTATTGAAGGCGCTGTAAGTTCTTTTTCAGCGACTACTTTTTCTATGGTTTTAATGGTTCCAAAACCCGATTGCTCATTGATAGTGGTTCCGTTTTGAATAATCCCAACTGGTGTATCTTCTTTTCCAAATTCGCTAAAAATCTTTACAATTTCAGCAAGCTTACTCATTCCCATCAGGATCACAACCGTTGCTGTAGATTGTGCAGCCAAATAGACATCATTCGATAATTTTCTAGCCGAAGTTGTTCCCGTAATTACCCAAAAACTTTCTGAAGTTCCACGTTGAGTTAATGGAATACCTACATTAGCCGGCACTGAGATCGAAGATGTTATTCCTGAAATTACCGCCGTATCTAAACCTTTACTTTTGGCATAATTAATCTCTTCAGAACCTCTTCCAAAAATAAAAGGATCGCCTCCCTTTAATCTTACCACGTGGCCACGATCTAAGGCATAATCCACAATTAAATCGTTGATTTCATCTTGCGAATAGCGATGTTTGTTTTTACGTTTCCCCACATACACATGTTCCGCCTGAGGTGCATATTCTAACAACTCTCTATTGATAAGTGCATCGTATAACACCACTTTCGCAGATTTTAATGCATTTAACGCTTTTAACGTAATTAACTCAGGATCACCAGGACCTGCGCCTACAACACTTAGTTTAGGTAAATTATACATCTTGTACCTCCTTCGTTCTATAAGTGTCTACTCTTTTTAAGAATAAACGTGCGTCTTCTATATATTTATTCGCAAACTTTTCAGTTGGTTCGTGTTCATTTAACTGGTAAGTAAATTCTTTAAAAGAAGTGGATAATTCTATTTTTCCGGTCTCTACAAACAATTCGTCAAACTGAGCGATAATTCCTGCTTGCGTATTTGTTTTAACATCATCGGCTAACAATAATGCTTTTGCTGAATTTACAATGGAAGTATAAGAATGATAAATCCCATCTGCCCAATCTTTACGATCTAAAGCACTTTGTGCATTATAGATTTTCTCTTCACTTTCAAATAATAAAGTGGCAATTAAATCGATCACCACTCCAGCACATTCTCCTACTCCTACTGCTTTAATGTAGGGTTTCTCATGTCCCCAATCGATAAAATCATTTTCACTAAGATTTGAAGTATCTGCCAGTTCTTTTAAAAGATCGTAGAAATACGTTTTCCCCTGGCGATCGTAATAGTTTATAAATTTCTCTTCTGCTTCTGCATTAGTATCGAAATCATTTAATAAAACACGCAAGGCTTCCGGGCCACGTTTGCTTGGCACTTTTACAACTTTGTCGGCAAATCGGCCTTCCCCGTTTCCTAAAACACCACCGCCAAGCAAGACTTGTAATGCCGGTGCTACTGCTTTACCAGATTTAATCGACATTCCCTGAAAGCCAATTTCAGCCATATTATGCTGTCCACAAGCATTCATACAACCACTTATTTTTATCGTAATATCTTTTCCGTTGATGAATTGCGGATACTCTTCTTTTAAAACATCTTCTAAAACATCAGCAATCCCTGTACTACTAGCAATTCCTAAATTACAAGTATCGGTACCAGGGCATGCGGTAATATCTACTGTTTTATTGTATCCCGTTTCTGCATATCCCAGCTTCTTTAATTCTGTATAGAAAAAAGCTAAAAATGGTTCACGAACATGGCGAATTAAAATATCCTGTCGTAAGCTTAAACGAATTTCGTTACCGGCATATTTTTTAATAAGATCGGCTAACTTTCTAGCTCCACCGGTATAAAAGTCTCCTAAAGGAACGCGAATTCCTATTGCAAATAATCCCTGTTGTTTCTGCGGAATAACATTAGTATTTCTCCACACGTCAAAATCTTTTTGATCTTCGATCTCCACAGAAGGAATTTCAACTTCCTGAAGTGTTGGAGCTGCTTCAAACTTTTCGATATGAAATTCAGGTTGTTTAGTGGAAAGTGCTTTTTTCTGTTCATCGACCAGTTCTAAGAAAGCATCCAGACCAATATCTTTAATTAAAAACTTCATTCTCGCTTTTAATCGCTTGGCGCGTTCCCCGTGGCGGTCGAATACTCGAAGTACTGATTCAATAAGCGGAATAATTTTTTCAGCTTCAATAAAATCATATAATTTATCGGCATGTCTTGGCTGCGAACCTAGCCCGCCTCCCAACATTACTTTAAAGCCGCGTTTTCCATCTTTCAATTTCGGTATAAAACCCAGATCATGAATGTAGCTTAAAGCTGTATCTTCATCTGTTGCAGAAAAAGCGATTTTAAATTTACGACCCATCTCCTGGCAAATAGGATTCCGTAGAAAAAATCGAAATGCAGCATCGGCGTACGGTGAAACATCAAAAGGTTCATCGACATCGATACCGGCCGTTGGCGAAGCTGTTATATTTCTTACTGTATTCCCGCAGGCTTCACGAAGCGTGATATCGTCTTTCTCTAACTGCGCCCAAAGTTCTGGCGTACGATCCAAGCTTACAAAATGAATTTGAATATCCTGTCGAGTAGTAATATGCAATCTTCCGGTAGAATACTCATCAGACACATCGGCAATACGATGTAATTGTTCTGAAGTTACTTTTCCAAATGGCAGTTTTATACGAACCATTTGTACACCGGCCTGCCTTTGCCCGTAAACTCCACGTGCTAGTCGCAGGCTTCGGAATTTCTCTTCGTCTGCTTTTCCTTCACGGAACAGGCGAATCTTTTTTTCTAAATCGATGATGTCTTTTTCGACAACAGGATTTTCAATTTCGGTTCTAAAACTTTGCATGGATAATATAATTTTAATGAGGCATCTGCTTAGAAACAGATGTAAATAAAAAAGTCCTTTTTTGTGTTTTTACACTTAAAAGGACTTCCCATATAACTAAATACAAAAACACTTTTAAGTGCAGGAATAACTGCGCATGCACATCGACTTACACCAGATCATTTTTGTATTAAAATTTGTCATTTTTTAGTCTTCTTTTAAAATATAGAATTAAGCGTGAAGCCCACATTCTCTGTTAGATAACACTTTTGTAGGATCAAAATATTTATGTTCATTCGGTAAGTCGTGTTCTTCTAAGTAAAGATCTAGTTTTTCGTCGCTCCAGTGATAAAACGGACTTACCTTTAAAAGACCATCTTTACTATAGCTAAGAATATCTATACTATTACGAAAAGCAGTTTGTCCTTTTCTAAGATTTGTAAACCAAATATCTGGCTGCTGTTCTCGCATAGCTCTTTGGAAAGGCTCTAATTTCACCTGGCGAGTAAATTCATCATGATCTGAACTATCTACTTGTGGTATACCGTTGAACATTGCATCTCGATAAGCAGCAGTTTGCTTTGGCATATAAACCTTCACATTAAGATCTAAAGTATCAATTACCTGTTTAGCGTGTTTATATGTTTGAGGCGTGTTATAACCCGTATCACACCAAACCACCTGAACATCAGATTTAATTTTGGAAACAGCATGCAATATCGCTACCTCGTAAGGTCTAAAATTAGTTGTCACTACCGGGCGCTTGCTATTAAGAATTACCCATTGGATAATTTCTTCAGGGCTTATACCTTTTAGTTGCTGATTAAGGATTTTTAGTTCTTTCTCTGTATACCTTTTCATAATCTTGTCTTTCCTGAAGTCCACTTTTATCTTTTCAATCTAATAACCTATAGATTTAGTAGGTTATTAAAACAAAAGTAACTTTCATTTTAATATACACCAACAAAATGTTGATTAATTTTTGATTTTTAACATTTTACGTTTTAAATAATGACTATAACGCCAGATCGGCTAGTGTATTCTCACCAAATACATTAAGTGTACTATCACGAACCTGAATCATAAGTTTATGTACAGCACAGGTTTTCTCGTCTGGGCAATCATCACATTTTTCGTAGTAATTTAGACTTACGCAAGGAACCATGGCAATGGGACCTTCTAAGACTCTAATAACTGCGGTCATTTTAATATCCTCGGGTTCTTTGATTAGATAATAACCTCCACCTTTTCCTTTTTTAGAACCCAAAAATCCAGATTTCCGAAGTATCAAAAGAATACTTTCCAGAAACTTTTGAGAGATATTTTCACTCTTCGCAATTTCTGAAGTCTGCACCGGATTCCTGTCTGGCTGCCTTGCAATAAAGGTAAGCGCCTTTATTCCGTATTTCGTTTTCTTTGAAAGCATACGGCGAAGATAAATAATTTTAATCTTTCCCTTCGCCGTACTTCTTTCTATATTATACTAAGGCCTGTTTAATATCGGCGATAATATCATCGATATGTTCTAAACCTGCAGAAACTCTAATCAAACCATCTGTAATTCCCACTTCCAGTCGATCTTCTTCACTTAGTTTACTATGGGTTGTACTAGCTGGATGCGTTACTATACTTCTTGTATCGCCAAGATTAGCGCTTCTGGAACACATTTTTACCGAATTTATAAACTTTCTTCCCGCATCTATTCCTCCTTTAATTTCAAACGAAATGATATTTCCGCCTAAACGCATTTGTTTTTTAGCAATATCATATTGAGGATGTGATTTTAAGAATGGATATTTTACATATTTAACATTAGGATCCGACTCTAAAAATTCAGCTAATTTTAAAGCATTTTCAGAATGTTTTTCTAAACGTACCGCCAAGGTTTCTAAACTTTTAGAAAGCACCCACGCGTTAAACGGACTCAAAGCCGGACCGGTGTTTCTAGAAAATAAATATATCTCTCGAATCAAATCAGCTTTTCCCACCGTAACGCCACCTAATACTCTACCTTGTCCATCCATCATTTTGGTAGCCGAATGGATCACCAAATGCGCGCCATATTTAATTGGATTTTGAATGTAAGGCGTCGCAAAGCAATTATCGATCACTAAAATCAAGTTATGTTTTTTAGCAATTTCAGATAATACTTCAAGATCTATAATATCGACTCCGGGATTGGTAGGCGTTTCTGCAAAAATGATTTTGGTCTCCGGCTCAATTAAGCTTTCAATTTTATCAACTTCATTTACTTTAAAGTAGCTATGCGAAATGTTCCACTTCGGAAAAAACTTTGTGAACAACGAATGTGTACTTCCAAAAACCGATCTGGAAGAAATGATATGATCCCCGGCATTTAACAAAGCTGCTAAGGAAGAAAAAACCGCACTCATTCCGGTTGCAAAAGCATACCCCCCTTCTGCCCCTTCCATCTTGCAAATTTTCTCTACAAACTCTGATGTATTTGGGTTTGAAAATCGGCTGTAAATATTACGCTCTTTTTCTTCAGAAAATGAAGCTCGCATATCTTCAGCATCTTCAAAAATATAACTTGAGGTTAAGTATAAAGGTGCTGAATGTTCTAAATGTTGTGAACGTTCTATTTGAGTTCGTATCGCTTCGGTTTCAAAATGTGGGGTTGACATATTTCTATTTTTTTATTTCTATTCTAATCTCAGAATTAAAATTAGTTATTTTATTGTTGAAAATACGTTTAATAGATCGGCTTTTAAATCGGCTATATCTTCCAGACCTACAGATAGACGTATTAAATCCTGCTTAACACCGGCATCATTTTGAGCTTTTTCGTCTAGTTGTTGATGAGTTGTGCTTGCAGGATGAATAATTAGTGATTTTGTATCTCCAATATTGGCCAATAAAGAGAACAATTTTGTTTCGTTAGCTATTATTTTAGCAGACTCGTAACCGCCTTTTACGCCGAATGTTACAATCCCGCTTTGACCTTCCGGCAAATATTCTTTTGCTAACTCATAATATGGGCTAGTTGATAAACCAGGATAATTAACCCAGCTTACCGCTTCCTGTTCTTGTAACCATTCTGCCAACGCCAATGCATTTTCACTATGTTGCTTTATTCTAATTTTCAAGGTTTCCAGTCCCTGGATTATTTGAAAAGCATTAAAAGGACTCAATGCTGCACCGTGATCTCGCAAGCCTTCTACACGAGCTTTTGCTATAAAGGCAGCGTTTCCTAATGCTTCATGATAAACTAAACCATGATAACCGGCTGAAGGCTCTGTAAATTCAGGAAACTTACCACTGGCCCAATCAAAAGTACCTGCATCGATTATAGCGCCTCCAAGAGAAGTTCCATTACCACTTATATATTTAGTTAGAGATTCTATTACGATATTAGCGCCAAACTCAATCGGCTTAAGTAAATAAGGCGTGGCTACAGTATTATCTACAATAAATGGAATGTTATGTGCTTTAGCTTGCTTAGAAATATTTTTTAGGTCTAAAACATCTAATTTGGGGTTCCCAAGCGACTCCGCAAAAACAACCCTGGTATTCTCTTTAACGGCTTTCCCAAAATTCTCGGGATCTGACGGATCTACAAAAGTTGTGGTAATACCAAATCTTGGTAAGGTTACACTTAATAAATTATAGGTTCCGCCATATAAACTACTGGAAGCCACTATATGATCACCAGCTTTTAATAATGTTAGTAAAGTAGTATTAATTGCAGCTGTTCCCGATGCGGTTACTACCGCGCCAATTCCACCTTCTAAAGCGGCAAGTCTTTGTTCTAAAATATCGTTGGTCGGATTATTTAAACGTGTATAAATATATCCCGGTTGCGCCAAAGAAAATCTACCGGCTGCCTCATCAGAATCTTTAAAGACATAAGACGTAGTTTGATAAATAGGTACTGCTCTTGTCCCTCCGTTAGTAGTTACATCGTGACCGGCATGTAAAGCGTTTGTAGAAAATTTATTAGTACTCATAATATTATTTTAAATAAGTTAACGACCCCCTATTTGTTGCTATTACCTGGGAGATCTTATTGAAGTTTATTCAATTTAGATAATAGCAGTGCATTTTTCTACACATAAAACTGGTTATGCTAACACTAAAAGTTTGAAGTACTAAATCCATATTTGTTGTTTTAATTCCATAAAAAAAGCCGCTGTTTTTGGCAGCGGCTTTTTAATATTATATGTTTGAGTTTATACAATAGAGCGCACTGCGGAAGGTTTCCACATCATATTCATAAAGCGCATCATATTGTTTAAAATCATTATCTTATAAATCTATAGTTGCAAATATAACTACAGAAATATTTCTTAGCCAAGAATTTTCTTCTTTTTTTTGAAAACGATTTTATTAATATCCTAACGATACTATAAAGATAACATACAATTGAATTCATTATTCCTATATTTTAAAATCTTACCTTATAAAATCAAAAAAAAGTTTCTAGAAATGAATATGACGATTAAAAAGACGTTAAAGAAAGTTATACTAAAAAAGTATTTTATACATTTGCTGAAGAAATAATAACAGGGAAAGATTTGACTGATTGCAACCCTCTAACAATTTTATTTAAGATTGTTAAAAATGCTAAAGCAGTACTACTTTTTATAGCCTGCCTTTACGTCAAATTTACCCCGTCTTTTTATAACATAAAGGAAAAAGATTTATGGCTTATTTATTTACTTCAGAAAGTGTTTCTGAAGGACACCCAGATAAGATTGCAGATCAGATTAGCGATACCTTATTAGATAATTTCCTGGCTTTTGATGAAGAATCTAAAGTAGCCTGCGAAACTCTAGTTACTACAGGACAAGTAGTTTTAGCAGGTGAAGTGCGTTCGAATACTTATTTAGACGTTCAGCAAATTGCTAGAGATGTTATTAATGATATTGGTTACACCAAAGGTGAATATCAATTTAGTGGTGATTCTTGCGGAGTCATTTCTTTAATCCACGAGCAGTCTCCAGATATCAGCCAGGGTGTAGATCGTGAGACTAAAGAAGAGCAAGGTGCAGGTGACCAGGGAATGATGTTTGGCTATGCTACTACAGAAACTGAGAACTACATGCCACTTGCGCTCGATATTTCTCACAAAATGATGGTCGAGCTCGCTAAGCTTAGACGTGAAAATAAAGATATCACCTATTTAAGACCTGATGCTAAAAGTCAGGTTACCATTGAATATAGTGATGATAATATTCCACAACGAATCGTAGCTATCGTTTTATCTACTCAGCATGACCAATTTATGGAAGATGATGAGGAAATGTTGGATAAGATCAAAAACGATATTATCGAAATTTTGATGCCTCGTGTTATCGAGCAATTACCTGAGTATGTTCAGAAATTATTTAATGATGATATTACTTATCACATTAATCCAACCGGGAAATTTGTAATTGGCGGCCCGCATGGAGATGCCGGACTTACCGGAAGAAAAATTATTGTAGATACTTATGGTGGTAAAGGTGCTCACGGTGGTGGTGCTTTCTCAGGAAAAGATCCTAGTAAAGTAGACCGCTCTGCTGCTTACGCCTCTAGACATATTGCTAAAAACTTAGTTGCAGCCGGCGTTGCAGATGAAGTTTTGGTTCAGGTTTCTTACGCCATTGGTGTGGTAGAACCTACCTCGATTTCAGTAGATACTTATGGTACTTCTAAAGTTGAAATGAGTAATGGTGAGATTGCTAAAAAAGTAAGAGAGATTTTTGATATGCGCCCATTTGCGATAGAAGAGCGCTTAAATCTTAGAAATCCTATTTATCGTGAAACTGCAGCTTACGGTCATATGGGAAAAGAATCGAGAACGGTTACAAAAATTTTCAAAAGTCCGTATAGCGGAGAAGTTAAAAAAGAGGTAGAATTATTTACTTGGGAAAAACTGGATTATGTTGACAAGGTAAAAGAAGCCTTCGAGTTGTAAATTTAGTTCATCTTATAAGTTTATTTTACTATCATGAAATTACTCGGTACATATAAAAATTTAAAGTATTACTTATCAAATGATATTGACCCTTTATATTTTTCGCCCATCTTAGCTTTTGTAAAGTATAAATTAGAAGTAAACTGGGATGATTATAATGAGTTTTTTCATGCTTGTCGCCTTTTCGAAAATTTAAAGAAAAATGATCAGGTTATAGTAGATTCACACTTGCTGTTTAAAGATGGGAATTTGATTGGTTGCGCATTTATTGTGCGCGGTAATATCGCAGATCTTGAAGAACGATATAAGATTACGGAGGAAAAGATGGCCCTTCAAATTAAATACTTTCATATTACCGAAAAGGGTAATGGATATGGGAAAAACTGGTTAAAAGATGTAATAATACCATATTATTCAGAATTACAGTATAAAAGAATTTATGTTAATTCCAGCCATCCGCTCTCGTTCCCTTTCTACGAAAGATTGGGTGAAAAGATTGCCAATTACACTCAACATAGCGATAATAATTTGCGTGAAAGAAAAGGTGCAAGTTTTCTTTTAAGAATAGCTAATTAAAATAAAAATTCCTTTTAGAACAAAATATCCTCTGATTCTTCAGGGGATTTGTTGTTTTAAATCACTTTTCTAACACCAGCTGATTTTATCCTTTTCTTCGGAAATCTTTAACAGCGGCAGGACTTTTTAATCACTAACTTGAGAATATAACAAAAGCATTCTCATGTCCTTTTTTAAAAAAGTAAGAAACACGGTAAACCTGTTAAAGTCGGTTGATATGGATCAGCTGGCAAAAATTAATAAGCAAATCGATTTGTCCGAAGCGATGAAAGCTTTAGGTACATTAGATGAACGACAGCTTGCCGGACTCATGAAAATGTTAAAAACCAAGCGTCACAAATCACAGAGTGACCTTCCTCCTATCGATGGCGATTTTTATAATCTGGATTATAAACTTACCAAAGAACAGCGCGAACTTCAAATGAAAGTTCGTAATCTAATGGAAGATGAAATTCGACCGCTGATTAATGACCACTGGAATCGTGCAAAGTTTCCTTTTGAAATAATTGAAAAATTCAAGAAA
This sequence comes from Zunongwangia endophytica, assembly GCF_030409505.1. NCBI lineage: Bacteria > Pseudomonadati > Bacteroidota > Flavobacteriia > Flavobacteriales > Flavobacteriaceae > Zunongwangia > Zunongwangia endophytica. The sequence goes on from NZ_JAUFPZ010000002.1 coordinate 2,324,065, forward strand.
CTAAATATTGCCGGTATTCCATACGAGGGTTATGGTTGCCCTAATCTTCCGTTTTTAATGGAAGGAATTATCGCGCAGGAAATTGCAAGAGTCGATGTTTCTACTTCAACCTTTTTTGGTGTTCATAGTGGGTTAGCAATGGGATCTATCTATTTATGCGGAAGTGAGGAGCAAAAGCAAAAATGGCTTCCGCAGATGCAAAAACTAGAAAAAATTGGCGCCTTTGGATTAACAGAGCCCAATGTAGGATCTGGCGTTGCCGGAGGTTTAGAAACCACTTGTAAATTCGATGGAGAACATTGGATTTTAAACGGACAAAAAAAATGGATTGGTAATGCCACATTTGCCGATGTAATTATCATTTGGGCACGAGATGAAGAAAGCAATCAGGTAAAAGGATTTCTAGTAGAAAAAGACAATCCCGGCTTTAAAGCTGAAAAGATGGAAGATAAAATGGCATTGCGTATTGTACAAAATGCCCTTATCACGCTTACCGATTGTAAGATTGCAGAAAGTGATCGATTACAAAATGCAAATTCGTTTAAAGACACTGCTAACGTCTTAAGAATGACGCGTGCCGGTGTTGCCTGGCAAGCGGTTGGTTGTGCTCGTGGTGCTTATGAAAGTGCTTTAAAGTACACTAGAAAGAGAGAACAATTTGGTCGTCCTATTGCTTCGTATCAGTTAATACAAAATCATCTGGTAGAAATGGTTTCTAACCTTACTGCCATGCAAACCTTATGTTTTAGACTTTCAGAAATGCAGGACGCAGATATGCTTACCGATGAGCATGCTTCTTTAGCTAAAGTCTATTGTAGTATGCGTATGCGCGATGTAGTAAGTCGTGCTCGTGAAGTGATGGGCGGTAACGGGATTTTACTTGAACATGATGTGGCTCGTTTTGTAGCCGATGCCGAAGCTATTTACAGTTACGAGGGCACAAAAGAGATCAATTCTTTAATTGTTGGTAGAGCAATTACCGGTTACAGTGCTTTTGTTAGCTAAAAAAAACTCAGAAATAAATTAAAAATCAAAACCCTCACAAGAGGGGAAAAATTAGAATTAAATGTCAGTATTAGTTGTAGCCCCAGGAAGAGATGTATCTAAATGGGTAGAAAATTTAAAAGGTCAGCATCCGGGAATGAATGTATATACCTATCCGGAAGATCATGATACCGAAGAAGTAGAATTTGCAATTTCTTGGAAGCATCCTCGTGGACTCTTCAAAAATTATCCTAATTTAAAAGTAGTTGCTTCTATGGGGGCCGGTGTAGATCATATTACCTCTGATCCAGAATTTCCTGAAGGCGTTAAAATAACACGAGTTGTCGATGAGCAATTAACCAGCGATTTAAGTGAGTTTGTTCTTGCTTTGGTTATGAATCACACACGTCACCTTTCAGCATATAAACACCAGGAAAAAGATCACAACTGGAATGTGATGAAGTATTGCCGTAACAGCGATATGAAAATTGGAGTTATGGGAATGGGCGTGATTGGTACCGCCACTGCGAAACTGTTAGCAAAAAATAACTTTCAGGTTTCAGGATGGTCGCGTACAGAAAAAGACTGCCAGGACATCAAATCTTACTCTGGAGATAACAGTTTAGACGACTTTTTAAGTAATTCTGAAGTTCTTATTTGCCTACTTCCTTTAACCGATGAGACTAACGGAATTTTAAATAAAGAATTATTCGAGAAACTTCCTAAAGGGGCGTATATCATAAATGTAGGTCGTGGAGAACATTTAGAAGAGAACGATCTAATCGAAATGATTGATAATGGTCATCTTGCAGGTGCATCTTTAGATGTTTTTAAAGAAGAACCTTTACCAGAAGATCATGCTTTTTGGGAACAAAAGAGAATCAGTATAACTCCGCACACCGCAAGTTTAACGGAAGCAGAATCTGTAATTCCTCAAATCGTGGAAAATTACAAAAGATTTAAAGATGATGAAGAGTTGAAAAACGTGGTAGAACAAGACCGTGGTTATTAATTATAATTTGAAAAAATAATGCTGAATTTTAAATTTCAAGTCAATCACCAGAAGTATATGCCTTGAATATATAATTGAGTATCAAAGTTTTTTCCTAATGCTGAAATTGGTTAATTTTCCAACTAATTTCAGCATTTATATTTATGGCAACTTTTTCTCGCGAGGATTTACTGAATGTTCACGAACGTATAAAACCCTACATTCATGAAACACCGATTTTAACTTCAAGCTTGATTAATGAGATTGCTGAATGTTCAATCTTTTTTAAATGCGAGAATTTCCAAAAAATGGGTGCGTTTAAAATGCGCGGTGCTATCAATGCCATTTTACAACTTAGTGAAGAAGATCAACAAAAAGGAGTAGTGACGCATTCTTCAGGAAATTTTGCTCAGGCCTTATCTATAGCTGCTAAAAGTTTAAATGTTCCTGCTTACATTGTGATGCCTTCTAGTGCGCCACAAGTAAAAAAAGATGCGGTTAAAACTTATAAAGGAATTATTACTGAATGTCCACCAACGCTACAAGATCGCGAAAAGACTGCTCAAAAGATCGTTGATGACAAAGGAGCTACTTTTGTGCATCCTTCTAATGACATCGAAGTTATTTTAGGACAGGGAACCGCAGCTTTAGAATTGATTCAAAAAAAGCCTAATCTTGATTGTGTAGTAACTCCAGTTGGCGGAGGCGGACTTATTGCCGGCACTGCTCTTGTCGTGAATGTATTTACTGAAAAAACAAAAACTATTGGAGCTGAACCTTTTGAAGTAGATGATGCTTACCGCTCATTAATTTCAGGAAAAATTGAAAAAAATGAAAGCGCCAACACTATTGCTGATGGTTTAAAAACACAATTAGGTGATCAAAACTTTCCGATTATCCAGAAACATGTCGATAGCATAATTCGAGTTACTGAAGAGGAAATAAAGACTGCACTGAAATTAATTTGGGAACGTATGAAAATTATCGTCGAGCCATCTAGTGCTGTAGCTTTAGCCGCAATTCTGAAAAAGAAAAAAGAATTTAAAAACCAAGAAATCGGACTATTAATTTCAGGAGGAAATGTCGATTTTAACCAAATTCAGCTTTAAAGAAGTATAATTTAACAGCTTATTTAAAATACTATTAAACTTGCATTAAATAATAATTTCTCAAGTCTACTCTTCTCTAATTTTGCTTAAAATAAAAATTCGACATGAAGAAACTATTAATTTTAAGCGCAATTGTATTATTAGGAAGCATTAGTGTTTCAAACGCACAAATCCAAGAAGGAAACTTCATGGTTGGGAGTGATTTTGGTAGCGGTCTAATTAACACAGGAAATAGCAGCATTCTTGGTTTAAACTTTGGATTAAACGATGGTGCTGGTTATAATTTAGGTTTAAGTCCTAAATTGGGATATTTTGTAAGAGACAACTTCATGCTAGGAGCTGTAGCTAATATCGGATTTAGTAAATCTGCAGAAAGTAGCGGAGCAACCGAAACTACAGTATACGGATTTCAGGCTCTATCTAGATATTACTTAAGCCCAGGTGAAAAAGGAATTGATAACCTTTTAAGCCACGGTCGTTTCTTCGTTGAAGCAAATGCAGGTATCGCTGGTGTGAATGTTGCTGGTGGTAATACTACCAACGGTTTTGCTTTTGGTGTAGGCCCAGGTTATTCTTACTTCCTTACAGATAACGTAGCTTTAGAAACTAACCTTAAGTATAATGGTTTAGTTGGTGGAGGAAACACCACATACCAAAATTCTTTAGGTTTAAACTTTGGTATTCAGGTATTTATTCCTTCTTCTAGAGCTAAAGAGCTTAGAGATAATCCTGATATGAGATAATTAATTTTACAACAAGATATTTGAAGGCTGGAATTATTTCCAGCCTTTTTTTATTACCAATTTTTATTTTCTAGTACGCTAATAGTGACTAACATCTGTCCAATATGTCTTTGGCTATGTTCTGCTGCATGAAAATATAAGCCGATCACGCTAGAAGGTAGTTTCTTTCTACCAACGGTTCGCTTTTCAGTTAATGCAGCTTCAGATGTATTTTTAAAAATTAGTAATGCTTCTTCTACTTTTTCAGCAAAAGCTTTTTTCAGATTAGCGATTTTCACATCACGATTTTCAACACCTTCTTTTCGTAAATATTCAAATTGAATTTCAGCAAGTGATTTACATTCCGCATAAGTCAACATGCGATCTAAAACTCCAGTAATATGCTGCAAATGGAAAGCAACATTAGCGCGCCCGGCAGGCTTTTCCCAAAGTAATGCTTCGTTAAAACCTTCGGTATATTTAAACACCTCTTCTTTAGATTGCAATAAAGCATGCGCCGCCGGCTGCAAAAGCAGTGGTATTTCTGGCAAAGGTCCACGTAACCAAACCTCTCTCGATTTTTCATTCTCCATATAAAACTCTTAAGGTGATGTTATAATATAACACTATCAGATAAAAGAAATATTATCTTTAACAATAGAATTTGAATTTCAACTGCATCAAAACTAGCGAAGAGATTTTTCAAACTGATATTAATAAATACACATGCTATAGTCGTGCTTAAAAGATTGAAGCATCAATCGAATAAAAGACCGACTTCTTAAACTATGGAACTTTACATTACAACTGCCATCATTCTGGTTGGGATTTTTCTTTTTATAAAAGATTATTTCACGATCGACACCACATCGATATTGATAATGGCATTATTTATAGTGAGTGGCGTTTTAAGTCCTGAAGAAGGTTTTTCTGGATTTAATCATCCTGCAACTATTACTTTGGGATGCATGTTTGTAATAAGTGCGGCTATTTTTAAGAGTGGAATAATTGAAAGTTTTAGTGATCGAATTATAAGTATCGCCAAAATCAACTATGTCTTTGCATTGATGATATTCTGCTTTTCTGCAGCATTATTTTCTGCATTCATCAATGATACTGCTGTTGTGGCTATTTTAATTCCCATGGCACTACTGGTTTGCCGGGAAACGGGTATTAGCCCCGCTCGGTTATTAATTCCAATATCTTTTTCAGCATTATTTGGTGGTACTTGTACGCTTATAGGAACCTCAACAAATATATTAATTAGCGGTATAGCTAAGAAAAGCGGATTAGAGCCTTTTAATATGTTCGAGTTCACTTTACCAGCTCTATGTCTTCTTGCTATTGGCTTAACGTATCTAATTGTAGTTGGTCCTTTACTTTTACCAAAACGAGCAGGAGTCCACGAAAGTGGCTTAACCAAAGAGGCACAAAGTTATTTAGCCGAAGTTTTTCTTAAAACAGCAAGTACAGATGTAGATCACAGCATCGCCAAATCTAAGCTGGTAAGCCAGTATGGAGCGCAGGTATTATCAATTAAACGGAAATATCACAGGATGTACGAGATTAACGGAGATACTGTTTTAAGAGCAGAAGATTCCATTAAGGTTATTATCGACCCGCAGCATCTTACCGAGCTTATGGAGAAAGGTGGCTACGAACTTATTGGCGACAAAGCGAATCTTTTAGAAAATGAAAAATCTAAGGATGGTAAGGAGGAAAAGAAAATTTACGAGGTAATGATTCCTTATGGTTCTTCGCTTGCAGAAAGATCGCTTAGACAGCTCAACTTCAGGAATATCTATTATGCATCGGTTTTGGCTTTAAGACATCGAAAGGAGATTATTACCCAGGATGTATCTAATGTAATATTAAAGGAAGGCGACATGCTTTTGGTGTATGCTGCTGAAAAAAATATTCAGACCCTATTATCACGAAAATTGATTGTGATCCTCTCTAATTATCAAACTAAAAAAGTAAACTATAAAAAAGCAATTCCGGCATTACTAATCACTCTGGGTGTTATTTTATCGGCAGCATTAAATCTAACTTCTATACTAATAAGTGCAATGATAGGTAGCTTACTTATTGTAACCACATCAATTTTAAAACCTAAAGAAGCTTATGATGCTATAGAATGGAAAGTGATCTTTATGATGGCCGGTGTACTTTCTATGGGAAAAGCTTTAGAAAAAACCGGAGGCTCAGATGTTATCTCGCAGTTTATTTTTGATCAAATAGGCGGATTAGATCCCAGAATTATTTTAAGTATAGTTTTTCTTATTACCTTTCTTTCTACTAATGTTTTAAGTAGTAAAGCTGCGGCAGCGCTAATGGCACCAATCGTGATTAGCCTATCTGCAGCATTAGGAATTAGTGAAAAACCTTTATTAATTGGTGTGATGTTTGCGTGCTCATTAACCTTTATGACACCAGTAAGTTATCCAACGAATACAATGGTATACGGTCCAGGTAATTATAAATTTAATGACTTTTTAAAGTTTGGAACTCCTTTAAATTTTATAATTTGGATTGCGGCATCATTTATAATTCCAGTATTTTTCCCTTTTGAAGTTAACTAAGATGAGAAAAGTAAAACTTAGCAATCCTTTTAAAGCAAGAATTATTGATGAAAAACTCATAAGAGAACATCTCGCTTTAGAACGAACGAAATTGGCCAATGAACGTACACTACTGGCCTACATAAGAGCTTCGCTATATTTGCTAATCGGCGGACTCGCTTTATTGCAAATAAAAGAATATCCCGAATTACATTGGTTAGGATATGGTGCATTTTCTGTAAGTATTATATTTTTGTCTATTGGTATTATGAGGTATATCCACCTCAACAAAAAATTGAATAAATTATTAAAGCCAGATAATTCTTCTGAAAACACCTGAATTTAAACATCAATCTTGATACAAAGTATTTTCCATTATTCGATGCACTTTCTGGCTATTGGAATAATTGCCTATTTTTTTGACAAAGATCATTGGAAACAAAATTGGATTATTCTAGCGTTAACCATGCTGGTGGATATAGATCATATTTTTGCGAGTCCGCTTTTTGATCCTAATCGATGTGGCATTGGTTTCCATCCGCTACACTCTCAATTTGCCATTGCCTGCTATGTTATTGCTGCCGTTTTTTTAAGAAAGGGTATTTTTAAACTAATTTTTATAGGACTTAGCTTTCATATGCTTACCGATTTTCTAGACTGCCTTTTTACGTTTTATAAGTGCGGAACATGCTATGATAATTCAGCTTTAAAACAACTAATTCAGCTACAGACTTCAAATTAGTTTCAAATGTCAATAGTTCATTCAAATAAGAAATAAGCAAGATCCTTTCAGTAAATAGAAATTAAACACATTCCTATAAAAAGCATCTAATTGAATTAGGAATATTCAGCAAAGCATGGCTAGCACAAACAGAAAATCAATAAAAAGTAAATTAGTTATAGATCAACAATAAAAGATTACAGACGGCTGCCACAAAAATAATCACAAGTTTTCTCAGGAGTAGAAATTTCATAAAAATTCGCCAAAGTTCTAAAAAAATATTAAATTCCTAATACAATTAGGAATTCATACTGCAGAATGCATATTTTAGATTCAAAATTGTAAAAAAACGGATATCAATTTCAAAAGTAGATTTAGAAGAATTACAAAAAATGCTGTGATTGAAATGCTTTATATTTACGATCTTAAACAAGAAAATAGTTCTAACTTATAACATTTCGATACATGCACGTAGCGATTGCAGGAAATATAGGCGCTGGTAAAACAACGCTCACAAGATTACTTGCTAAACATTATAATTGGGAAGCCCATTACGAAGACGTTTTGGAAAACCCTTACCTTGAAGACTTCTACAACAAGATGGAACGTTGGTCTTTTAATCTTCAAATTTATTTTCTGAACAGTAGATTTAGACAAATTTTACAAATTAGGGAAAGCGGCAAGAAGATTATTCAGGATCGTACTATTTACGAAGATGCTCATATTTTTGCGCCCAATTTGCACGCCATGGGATTATTAACTAATAGAGATTTTGAAAACTATAAATCTTTGTTTGAGCTTATGGAAAGTGTAGTTGAAGGTCCCGATTTGCTAATCTATCTTAGAAGCAGTATTCCAAATTTAGTGGCTCAAATTCAAAAAAGAGGAAGAGAATATGAAAATTCTATTTCTATCGATTATTTAAGCAGACTAAATGAAAGGTACGAAGCCTGGATACATGGCTATGATAAAGGTAATTTACTTGTGATTGATGTAGACAATATCAATTTTGTTGATGAACCGGAAGATTTAGGAAATATCATTAATAGGATTGACGGAGAGATAAATGGATTATTTTAAAATTTAGATTATGGAATCTACTAAACTTAAAAGACCTAAGCACAAAGGGTCACCTAAACTATTTGAAAACCCGATATTAGAAAAATTAACGCATACTCATATTGCAGCGCCTTTAATTATATTTTTTACTACAGCTGCAGCGCTAATCTATTACGGGATCTTTCAGAAAGGATTCCAGGCTCCACAAATTTTAGCATGGTTTTTAGGCGGTTTAGCATTCTTTACTCTAATTGAATATATTGCGCATCGCTATCTTTATCACATCCCGGCAAGTACACCACGTAGGCAAAAAATATCGTATACCATGCACGGTGTGCACCACGATTATCCTAAAGATAAAACAAGATTAGCTATGCCACCGGTATTAAGTTTAATTGTAGCTACGATTCTTTTTATTGTTTATCGTGCGATTTTAGGTGATTATGTTTTTGGATTTTTATCTGGTTTTCTGGTAGGTTACGCAGCATATTTAGCGGTACACTATTCGGTACATGCTTTTAAAGTCCCTAATAACTTTTTGAAGATTTTATGGCATCATCACAGCATACATCATTATCGTGAGCCAGATCGTGCCTTTGGCGTTTCTTCGCCATTTTGGGATCATATTTTTAGAACTATGCCTAGAAAAAGTCCTTCAAGCGAAAGAACAGCCGTAGGTAAAAGTATTGACGATCAACACAAAGGACCGGCGCACGCTCATTAATTTCAACAATAACTTTATTTCATAAAATAAAAAAGGTTCAGAAAAATTCTGAACCTTTTTAGGCTAAATTCAATAATCAAAATTAATCTACAGCTGCACTTGAATCTTCCTGCGCTTTCGGGCTTAAAACACCTTCAACAATCGCTGGATTTTTATTCAGGCGATTAGCTGTTTTCTTTATGTCGCTAATAGTTATTTGATCTACTAAAGCTTCAAACTCTTCCTGAGAATCAATAGCAAGATTATTCTGCAAGCTAGACACAATGGTATTTAACCAAAATCCATTTTCTTTTTGCATCTCTCTATGATTCTTCTTGATATTATTTTTAATTTCTGAAAAATTAGAAGCATCTATTGTTTTAGAAACAGTCTCCAATTCCTCATATACAATCTCTAAAAGATCTTCAGCTTTATCTGGATTACAGTTGAAGCTAATATTTAGATTAAAATTACCTACTGGTTTACTCACAACATTACCACCAACACTAACACCGTAGCTTCCGCCTTCTTCTTCTCTAATACGCTGCATATACTTTTTATTCAGCAATTCCGCAAGGATGTAAACTTCCATATTCGCTTTTCTGGTGTATTTCATCTCACCATTTATAAAAATGCTAATGGTTGTTTGTGGCGTTTCCATAACTTCTGAAACATGAACTTCACTAAGTCCTTTTTTAGGAGACATATGGTGATTTTCGATAGTTTCTTTTTTCCCTTTTGGGATATTGCCAAGATATTTTTGAGCCAGTTCAACCAAGCGATCTTCGTCAAAATCTCCTACAAAAACAAACGTAAAATCATCGCCATTTGCAATTCTATTCTTGAATACATTCTCTACTCCTTCTAAGCTGATATTATCTATAAGCTCACGATTAAAAATTAAAGATCGATTGCTATGGCCAGAAGTTGCCAGCGTTAATGAATCCTGAAAAGCACTATTAATATTATTCTTCTTTGCTTCTAAACTATTTTCAAAGTTTTGCTTTAGAATATCCAAGGCGTTAGCATCAAAACGAGGCGCCGTAAAATTCAAATACACCTCTTTAAAAAGGATTTCTAAATCCTTGGTACTAGCACCTCCGGTTATATTTTCAGAATAATTATTTATTGAAACTCCCAAAGAAACTTCTTTCCCGGCAAGCTTTTTTTGCAATTCGATTTTATCCAAATCTCCTAAACCAGATTGTGAAACCACATAAGAAGCCACATTTACATTTGGTAAATCTTCGGTAGCGATTAGAGATTGGCCACCCGGGCTAAAGGCACTCATATAAACTTGTTCTTTTTCGAAATCTGTAGGAAAAGTCACTATTTTTAATCCGTTTGCTAAGGTATATTCCTTGGCGTCAATTCCTTTAAGTTTAGTTTCTCCGGTTACTTCAACCTTCTGAAGCTCTTCATTAATTAAAGCTTTCTCCTGAAGGTTTTCCTCGTAAGGTTCTAACGAATTGTTCTTTACATTTTCTAAAACAACTTCAATCTCATTTTTTTCAGGATAATCATAATCAGTGGTTCCCGTAATTCCAACTCCGCGACCATAGTCACCTTCAAAATCAGACAAATAATCAAGAATATCGTTATTATTAATTTTCTCGATTAAATTTTCGCCGTACACTAAACTCGATTTGTAATCGAATACCGGTTCATTTTCTAAATAAGCATCTATAATTGCTGAAGCATAAGAATCGTTACTTCGTTTGTCTACATTTTTAATTGCAGAAGTGTAGCTAGTTTTAAAAGCAGCTTTAGCCCTTTTAAGCTCTGCAGATGTAGCTCCGTATTCTGCAAAACGTTTGTATTCTGAAAGTGCAAAATCTAGTCCTGCTAATAGACTATCTTTTTTTGGACTAATATTGATACTTAACACTTCTAAAGGTCTCACGAAATCCTGTATACCGAAACCAACACCTAAAACAGGACTATCATCCTCCACAGATAATTCAGATAATCTATTATTTAGAATATAATTTGCTAAGCTTCCCACTAAGGATCTTTTCTCTTTTTCGAGTACCGAAAGATCTTCTTTTTTATGCTTAATAAAATATTCTACAGTAGGATTCCCCAATTCCTTATCGGTAGCCACGATAAAAAGTGGTTCTTTGTTTAAAGTAACATCAAATGATTCTCTTGCAGGCAGGTCTTCCTTAAGTGGTATTTCAGAAAAAATATCTTTTACTTTTTGTTCCAACAACTTAGGATCGATATCTCCTACTACAATTACTGCTTGCTGATCTGGTCTATACCAACGCTCGTAATAATCTCTTAATTTATCATATTCGAAATTATTAACAATATCCATTTTACCTATCGGCATACGCTTGCTATACTTCGAATCTTTAAGATAACCGTCTAGCCAGACTTTTGTAGATGCTCTATAATTTGCAGTATTAGAACTTCTCCACTCCTCGTTTACTACTCCTCTTTCGTTATCAATCTCTTCATCTGTTAACGATAAATATCCCGACCAATCGTGCAATATCAATAATACAGAATCCAATAATTTCTCATTAGTTACAGGGACCTGATTAATATTGTAAACAGTTTGATCGAAGCTGGTGTAGGCATTAATTTCAGTTCCGAATTTTAAGCCATTTTGCTCTAAATAGGTAAGCATTTCTTTATCCTTAAAATTCTCGGTTCCGTTAAACGCCATATGTTCCAGAAAATGAGCCAATCCTTGCTGACTATCATTCTCTAAAATTGAACCTACATTTTGAGCAAAATAAAACGAAGCTCGATTTTCAGGTTCGCTATTTTGCATAATAAAATACTCAAGGCCATTGCTTAAGCTATCATGAATAATAGTTGCTTTTTCTAGCTGATTTTCCTGTGCACTAAGTGCCAGTGTGAAAAGGGCCAGTAAAAAGCATATTTTCTTTCTAATCATTCTTTAAAATTTATGTGATTTGTATTCTGAAGATTACTCTGCTATGATCAAAATCTGAAGTAATATGTTCTTCAAAAATTGAAGCTGAAACTATATAATTTAAACTCAACTGAAGACTATACGAACGTAGTTACTCGAAATTGATTCATTATGAATTTTTATTCTTTACAGCATCGATCATAGCAATAAGTTTTTTTCTTTCCACTTCAAGATTTCCTTCGTAACCTTTGATCTTATATCTAATATTACCTTCTCCGTCGATTATAAATTTATACGGAATAGCCTTAACCTGATAAGCTTTAGCCATTTTAAAAGCATCGCTATTATCCTTGGTATCTAAAAACATTTCAAAATCATACGAATTTGAATTCAGCAGCTTTTCAATTTCAGGCTTTACATCAGATGGCGATCCAGATTCCATCGTATTGACGAAAAGGAACTTGATATTCGGATCATCCTTATAGTGATCTTTTACTTGTTGCATTGCCGGAAAAGAAGCTTTGCAGGGAGCACACCAGGTCGCCCAAAAATCTACAATTAGAATTTTACCTTTTAAGTCTGACGAAGAAACTTCAGTTCCATTTAGCTTCTGTAAACTGAATGCCGGCGCTTTTTCAGAAATCATATTTTTCTTTACTTCTTCGACTAAAGCAGCGTCCATCTCATTTTCCATCTTCGTCTCTAAATCTGCAAAATCTTGTTTGTTACCCTGCGTTTCTAAAAACAATCGTTTAAATCTGGGATAGTTAGCTTCTGCAACTTCATTATGCATTTTCACCACTTCTGTTAGTTGCTGAAATGCTTTTTGGTCCTCGCCTAATGCTTCCAGACAATCGGCATATTTTAGATTTATTTCAGCATCTGAAAAATCTATGCGATTCTGGTATTTTTCGAAGTAAACGATTGCTTCTTCACACTGATTAGTTTCTTCTAGCAAAATAGCATAAAGTCTAATTGCATCATTATGCCTGTTTACAACCGATATCTTAGCTTGCTCGGGTATATCTGTCTTATTTTCCCATTTCTTAGCTATACGAATTATGATCTCTAAACAAGCCTTTGTTTCTTCTATTTTACCATTATTATAGAGTACGCCAGCTAAATTATATAGCGCGGTAGCTTTTGAAGGGTGATCTAAAAAACGAGATTTTAAAGCATCGGTAACCTCAGCTTTATTTTGAACAACACTTTTCTCTAAAAGATAAAAAAGAGCGATATTATATATATCCTGATCTAAAAAAGAATAGCTCGCAGGTGGAAATTGCTTCACCCAAGCATCGTAAGTAGCTAACTGATCGTTTAGACTATCTTTGGAAAATATATTTTGATATGCTGAAAATCTAGCCTGTGTTCCTTTCGGAAATTTGGCTACCGCTATTTTAGTTAGCGAATCTACTTTATCAGGTTTATTAAGACCGTAGTAATAATCGTAGGTTAGCTTAATTTTCGACTCATCCTCGCTTTTACTTAATTCTTCCAACTTTTTTAGAAGAAGTTCTTGAGACGATTCTCGCTCTGAGGTTAATAATGAGTCTAAAACAACTCTAATATCTTCTTCTTTTTGATCAGAAAAAGCTATAGAATTTGAATCTTTTTTACAAGCCGTAAACCCCAGCAAAGCTGAAGTTACGGCTATATATAAAGTTTTTTTTATCATGGAAGCTTAGTATCCTTCGGTTTGTTCTAAGTTAGGATTCGCATTTATTTCGCTATATGATATAGGCCAAAATTGTTTATAGCTATCCCATGTTACCTCGCCAAACTTAGTCTTGTCTGTAACAACATCATTCATTACCTCATCGATCGTATTTGTTCTTTTTAGATCAAAAAATCGATAACCGCCTTCAGCAAAAAACTCAGTTCTGCGCTCTTTCGCAATCGCTGCTAAGACTTCTTCACTAGAATTTGCTGTAATATCAGGTAATCCTGCGCGATTACGCACAGCATTGATACTTGTAACTGCAGCTCCTAAATCTCCCATTTCAGCATTTGCTTCAGCATTTATTAAATACTGTTCTGCAATACGTAATATCGCACTTGCTTCTTCTCCTGCGGTTTGTGTTTGATATTTATAAGGTAAATAATAAGTAGTATCTGGTAATTCTACTGGATACACCCAATTTTGAAAACGAAGGTCTCCTTCTTCAAAAACATCTAATTGACTTTCGCTTAAATATACGGGTGCATTTCCGAATTCAACTTCAACAGGACTAAAACCGTAATTCCATCCAAAATAAATATTGTAGTCTGGAACGTATTTCATGTAAGAATCAGGATTATTATTTGGCATTAACTCCCAAATCATAGCGCCACTATCAGTTTTAAAAACATTCTCTGTATCAACTAAGGATTGTCCTGATTGATCTAATATAGCTGATGAAATTTCCGCTGCCTCTTCCCAATTCTCGGTTTGCAAAAGAACTCTCGACAACAATGCTTGTGCAGCAGTTTTATTAGGTCTTGCCTGAGATGAAGTTTCTAAACCATCGCTGGTTACATAACTTTCAGAAAGTAAAGATTCAGCCATCTCTAAATCAGCGATTATCTGCTGAAATGCTTCTTCCTGAGGCTGTCTTGATAATGTATTATTAACCTCGTAGTCTGAGGTTGTAGGTAAAGCTATGTCGCCATATATATTTGTTAAGTAATAGAAACTAAACGCTCTTAAAAAATAAGCTTCTCCTAAGTATTGATCTTTATTAGAAAGCGTAGCACTTGTATCATTTATTCCCTCTATGATCGCATTTACACGATATACTAGAGGATAAAAATCTGACCAAACGCTAGGAGCTTGATTACTATTTAAATCGTTATTATAAAAACGTTGATAAAATGCCGCATTATTAAGATTCAAAGTAAACTCATCTGTATAAAGCCCTGTATATAAAGATAGGTTCGATAAATAATAATTTACGGATAACTGCGCTAAAACCCCATTAATAGTAGTCGCTGTGGTAGCGTCGTTTACAAAGGTATTTTCTTCATAAAATGCATTAGACGGTGCTGGAATATCTAAATAATCCTCGCAACTGGATAGAGATAAGGCGACTCCTAAAAACGCAATTAATTTTATGTTATATATGTTGATTTTCATATTTTCTGAATTTTATATTGAAGACTACAAAGTGAAATTAAGACCGAAAACTACTGTGCGTAAAGGTGCCGCACCTGCAGCAAGCGTTTCGGGATCGTAGCCATCATAATTTGAAATGGTTAAAAGATTTTGCCCTTGCAAATAGACACGTATACTATTGAAGTTGATTTTATCTGTAATCTCTGAAGGAAAATCATAACTTAAATTCACATTCTGCAATCGAGCATAAGTTGCATCTGAATAAGCTCCTGTACTAGCTTTAAAATTAGCAAAATTGGTATATCCTAAATAGCCAGCTCTTGGTTTCGCTACATTTGTTATATCTCCCGGTTGTTGCCAGCGAGCATCGTAAATTTCCTTTGCTATGTTCATATTCATTGTACCTGGCTGATCAGATTGCGAACCAACAAAGTTAAGCGCCTTCCTTTTTGTAAAAGTGAATAAAACACTTAGGTTAAAGTTTTTGTAGTTAAAACTGTTTTGGAATCCTCCAAAAAATTTCGGGTTTAGGTCGACAAATTCAGTTCTATCAATATTATTATTTAATACAGTACCTGATTCCCATTCACCAATTTCATTATCTGTGATTTGCCCATCACCATTCAAATCCTTCCAAAAATTATAATTACCTGTTTCAGGATTAACCCCCTGGTAATTATATAGTCTCTTCCCGTTTACGGATTCACCAATTTTATAATCTAGCGACGGTAACGCTGCTTCGCCATTTGGGTAAGAAACCAATTTGTTTTTTGCTACCGTAATATTAAAACTGGTAGACCAATTAAAATTGTCTGATACAATGTTTTTAGTGTTTAAGGTTATTTCGTGTCCCCAGTTTCTTACCTCGGCAGGAGAATTCATCGTAACCGTATTAACGCCAGTCACAATGGACAGAGGGAAAGCTACTAATTGATCGTTAGAGGTATTATCATAATAACTTTCAGTTACCGCAACCCTACCTTCAAAAAGTTCTAAATTTACGGCAATTTCCGATTTTTTAGTTTTCTCCCAATGTAAATTAGGGTTTGCAGGTCCGCTTGCTAAGAATCCCCTATTGCCATTGTAGGAAAATCCAGAATTATAAATTGTTTTATATTGATAATTATTAATTCCATCAATACCACTGGTTCCATAACTTCCTCGAAGTTTTGCAAAACTTATAAAGTCAATAGATTCTGCAAACCAGTTTTCCTCACTTAAAATCCATCCAGCACCAATAGACCAGAAGGTTCCAAAACGATTACCCGATCCGAATTTGGTAGAACCGTCTCTTCTTATATTGAAATTTAAAAGGTATCTATTAGCTAGATTATAATTTAATATTCCAAATGCTCCGATATAGCGATTCGTTAAGCTCCTATATTTACTATTTATATTTTCGGGATCTGCCATTGTAGGATTCTTGATCACTGCTTCATTCAGAAGTTCAGTACCATAGATATCACTTTTTTCAGTCAACTTATCCATAATAGTTGCACCTACCTTAGCTGTTATTTCACCAAAATCTCCTAAGCTGGTATTATAACTAATATTCGGCTCTATCGTTAATGTTCTCATTTTAGAGATACTCAACTCACTAGAACTAGTTTGCCAGCTATTTGGATGATAATAAGTATCCGGTTTCGCAAATACCTCATTAGAAGATAAAATATTGATCCCAACCAAAGTACTAATCTCAAGACCTTTTACTGGTATATACTTCAAATCCAGATTTGAAATTAAATTATCTGTTTTATTCTCATGAATTAATTCATAGATAGAAGCAGGGTTTCGAGCTACATTAGTATCATCATAATCAGTCCAATTTAAGCTACCATCTTCATTATATACATCAGGTCCATTTGGTGCATAAAGCAAATAAGAATTATTAAATGGTATTATTGTATTTTTAGTTGTATTATAAGTTCCTGTTAATCCTAAATTAAATTTACGGTCATTACTATTTAAGTTAAGATTAAAGTGAAGACCACCAGTTTCATTATCACCATTGGCATTTTGTATATTTTCTTGAGAATTGTAATTAGCGCGGATAACATAAGAAACGTTTTCGCTCCCTCCTGAGTAACTCACATTATTAACAGTAGTAAATGCAGCACCATCCAAAAGGTTATCGGTCCAATCGGTTTGATTATTTGGATCCCATCTCCCATTTACATCCCAGTCACCTACTCCAGGAGTTAACCCCGCATTCTCTATAGCTTCTCGTCTAAAATTCAAATAATCCTCAGTATTCAAAAGCTCTGGACTTTTCCCTCTAAAAGAAACTCCGTTTCTAGAAGAGAACGAAATTTGCGCTTTCCCTACACGTCCTTTTTTAGTAGTAATTACGATCACTCCATTAGAACCTTGCGATCCATAAATTGCGGTAGCATCAGCATCCTTTAGGAAGTTGATATTTTCTATATTATTTGGATCTATAAAATTTAAAGCATTCCCTCCACTCAAAGTACCAGTTTCGGAAGCTGTGGGTAAAGAACCATAAGGATATCTTACACCATCAATAACTACAAGAGGATCTCTATTTGAAACAGCGCTAATAGAATTTTGACCTCTCATCTGTATACTAACTGGAGATCCGGGTTGACCATTTGTTTGTTGAATAAAAACACCTGGCACTTTACCCTGAACGGCTTCTAAAACATTTGTAACCGGGCTTTTTTGAATTTCCTCTCCCGTTATAGTTACAATATTACCTGTGGTAAGCCTCTTTGAAGTTTTACCGTAAGCAGTAACCTGCACCGCATCTAAACCGCTAACAGATTCCTTCATTACGATATCTAAAGGTTCTTCGTCACTTATTTTAACAGATACCTTTTCATAACCGATATAACTATACTCAAGTGTCTCCCCAATTGCAGCCGTTATGGTATACTTACCATTCTCATCTGTTATTACGCCTCGGTTTTTATCCTTTATTCTTACAGTAACTCCCATCAAAGGTTCCCCGTCAACGTTAGTTATTCTTCCGTTAACAAGACTTTGTACATTCTTGGTCTCTCTAGGATTCGTAGTTGTAGATTCTAAAGATGGCTTGCTAGGCTTAAGAATAATTTGCGTATCATTTAGAGAAAAATCAATACCTGTCGTTGAAAAAACTTCAGTTAAAATATCTTCTAAAGGTTCATCTTTTGCTTCAACATTCACTTTCTGCGATAGATCAATATCGCCTACATGATATAGAAAAGAATATTCAGTAATTTTTTCAATCTTATTAAAAAGTCTTTTTAAGCTAATTTGTTGCTCATCTATAGAAACTTTTACCGATTGTGAGGATGCACTAGCTTGAATACTTAAAACTGAAAACAACAACGTAATCAGACTTAACTTTAAGGTGTAGTTAAATTTGGGCCATAACATCCTAAGCCCTTCTGCAATAGAATTTTTTTTCATACTTTTAAATTGTAGATAATTGTGGTTTAATAAATCACGCTATTCCAACAGGATATGTGCCAGCATATCCTGTTTTTTTAACGTATGATCACTTCATTTTTACTAATAGAATATTGGAAATTATAACTCTGTTTAAATGATTCTAAAATTTTATTGATACTTTCATTTTCAAATTTTGCTGTAAAACGTTCTTGTTTTAAATTCTCGTTTTCAAATTTTACGTGCATATCAAATTTACGCTCCAGTGTATTTGCTATATCCTCAAAAGAGCGTTCTTCAAAAACCAACCTTCCGTCCATCCACGCCGTATAAACATCGGTATCAACTTCAGACGTTCTAAGCGTTTTGGAAGACTTCGAATAATTTGCCATCATCCCTGGATTTAAATAAACCGTAGCTTCATTCGGCCTTTCAACAGCAACTTTACCATCTATCAACACCGCAGTAGTGTACGAGTTATTTTTATAAGCACTAAAATTGAAGCTTGTACCCAACACCTCTATATCCAATTGATCTCCATGCACAATAAATGGTCGTGTTTCATCATGAAAAACCTCAAAATAAGCCTCTCCTTCTATTCGTACTTCTCTATTTTCATTTGGTTTAAAACCTGTTGGATAATATAATTTACTGGCAGAATTAAGATGAACTATACTTCCGTCTGCAAGTTCCACTACCATTTTCTTTCCTTTAGGAACCTTCAAGGTATTTTGACTAATAGCCATAGTATTCGCAAGCGCTGAATATTTTATGGTATCTCCTTTTTGCTGCACTAAGACTTCGTCAGCTTCAGTTTTTATCTGAAAATCTGTATTTTTTAGCACTTCTTTAGCGCCATCTGCCATTTCTATAGTTACGTATTGCTCTTCCTCACTAACAGTGTTCTTCTGAAAAAAGAAAAACAAAGTAGCTCCCAGAGCAACAACCAATACAGCTGCAATACTTAAGTAGCTTCTATAGTTTATCGATCTTACCGGTGTTGTAGCTTGTTTGATATTATTTAATACCTTCGCTTTATTATTGCTGCTTTTTTGTATTCGTTCTAAACTCAGCTCATAATTAAAGCCTACCATTTTCTTAAAATGGACTTTGTTTTGATCGAATTTCAAAAGACGATTTAGTTCTTCCAGCTCTTTGGAAGTAATTTCACCGTCAATATATCTTTCAATTAAATATTCTAATTCTTTCATTTCAGCTTCAACTATGCACTGTTTTACTTAAAAACGTTTTAGATCGGCAAATCCCCTGCTCAAATTTTGATTTTTTTCACATTATTCAAATTAATATTAAATTATAGTTAATAGAAGTGTTATATTAAAAAATGATTAATTTAAGTAAACATAAAAGTGCTTTAAATAATAAATCTTCAACCGATTTGTTCGCATTTCTTTCAACTCATTACATTTTCAAACAAAAATTAGAGCTGTGGAAGAAGAATTTCATAGAGTTGTTTACTTTTGAAGACATTCCCGGAAATCAGAAATAAAGTGTCTACCTCTCAATATTCTAAAAATGAAGAGTTTCTTATTTCGCTAAAGAAAAGCGATGAGAATACTTTTGGGCATATTTTTGAAACCTTCTATGAAAAACTTTTAGCTTTTACTATTGGGTACACTAGAGACAAAGCAATAGCTGAAGATATCGTACAACAAAGTTTTATAAAACTGTGGGAGAAAAGAAAAGATTTAGCTGATGATACTATGATCGATGCTTATTTGTTTACACTTTGTAGAAATAAGTTTATAGATAAATATAGAAAAGAGCGGAAAATTGTTTTGCTAACCGATGAATTATACCTTGAAAGTGCTTTAGAATCTGAAAATGAATCAGATGAAAAAACAGCTTATAAAAAGCAACTTCTACATAAAGCTATTACAAAATTGCCTGAAAAATGTAAGGAGGTTTTTCTATTGAAGCAGAAAGAAAATCTAAGAAATAAAGAGATCGCAGCTTATTTAAAAATTTCTGAAAAAACCGTCGAAGATCATATTTCCAGAGCGATGCGCCTTTTAAGAAAAGAATTGTTGATTTTCCTTATTTTTATGTTTCTTTAATAAAACGATCTTTTCACTTTTAGTTGATATATCCATTTTGGCGGGCATGTGCTACAGCTTCAGCAGAAGTGTTTACCATAAGCACAGGCGTAGAATCAAAATTATCGATAATGCTCTTAACACGATTCATACTTTTTTTGTTCGAAACGCTCCTTAGATAAATTGCTAGAATTCGATCGGAGTGTTGTGCTGCAATTTCAGTATAAATCGTAGCATCATGTTCCCCACTATCCCCTATTAAAATAAACTTTAGATCTGGATAAGTATTCAGGATATTAAAAATCTCTCGTTGTTTGTGTGGCTTCTCGGGCTTTATCGTCGTATCGAAAGGTGTTCTTATATCTCGTAGTAAAATTGGTCCTTTTGGGAATCCATTATAATCCAAAAACAACTTAAGATATTCGTACATATTCCACGGGCTGTTACTTAGATAAAACATAGGATTACGATTTCCTTCGGCTTTTCCTTTATGTAACAACTTATATAAATCTGGCGCTCCTTTTAAAGGCATGCGTTTATAAGCATTGGTCAATAAGGAATTTTTCAGCAGTCGCCATTTTAGAAAAGAGGTAACACCTGTATGCAAAATAGTATCATCAATATCACTAATCACTCCATATTCAGCATCTGCAGAAGGTATTAAAAACTGCCCTTCGAATGGATCTCCTAAAAGTTCGGTTTTTGGTTCTAGCTCTTCACGATAATATAAATGGTAATCTACCCAACCTTCATCATTCGATAATTCAGAAATATTATTTTCTAAAGTTTGATTGAAAAGAAAATATCCTTCATCATTGGTAGTAGTTTCCAACTTGATTTTCCCTGGAAGTTCTAGTTCGATTTTAGCATCAGGAATTTCAAAACTATCAAACTGTTTGTACGTATTAACGAAGGTTTTCCAGGTCTTTTGATCCTGATGAATTTTTAAAGGGGCGTTATCTAACACACGGCCTTTCACAAAAAGCCTGGAATACGTGCCATAACTTCTATAAGGAACAATTAATACCTGATCCAAATTGCGATATCTGCCTAATAATTTTTTTACTCTTTTAAACATTAAAGTTGTTTAGTTGTTTTTGGAATGAATTAATTTTTAGTGTTCACTCAAATTCGCTAAGGCCTTCTCCATGTCTATACTAGATTTAAGAATGCCTTCAAAAAGATCGCCTTTTTCTGAAATTCGCCCGGGAACATTAAAAATAGTAAAATCTGAAATTTTGAGTCCGTTTTTTAATTCATCCCAACCTATGGGTGTTGAAACTGTTGCTCCTGCTTTTGGTCGCACCGAATAAGGCGCTGCAATAGTCTGGCCTTTTCGATTTTGTAAATAATCAAGATAAATTTTATCCTTTCTCGCCTTTACTGCACGTTCCATACTTGTTAGCTCGGGCAATCTTTCCTGAACCAGATAACATATTAATTTTATAAAATCTCTACCTTCTTCGTAAGAATAATTCTCTCCAAAAGGAACGTAAATATGTATCCCTTTTGATCCTGAAGTTTTGCAATATCCATCTATTTTGGCTAAATCTAAAACTTCTTTCACAACTTTAGCAGTTTCAATTACATCTTCAAATGTATTTTTAGCTGAAGGATCTAAATCTATCACACCATAATTCGGCGTACCTAAATTTTCGACTTTAGAATGCCAGGGATTAATTTCTATACATCCCAAATTCGCCATATAAAGCAAGGTAGCTTCATTTTGACAAAGCATATATTCTATATTTTTTTCCGAAGAATCAGAATAAATATTGGTTGTTTTTATCCAATTTGGCAAACTCTCGTTGTCTTTTTGATAAAAACCTTTTTGCTGAATTCCGTTTGGATGTCGGTGTAAATTTTGAGGGCGGCCTTTTAAATATGGAAGCATAACTTCTGAAACCTGCAAGTAATATTCTATAAGATCGTACTTGGTGATGTTGTCTTTAGGCCAATAGATTTTATTAAGATTCGTAAAAGGAACTGAAATGCCGCCAATATCCAAATTTCCTGAAGTTCCATTAACTTTTTCTGCCTCCGGGGCTTCAGTTTTTTCCTCAGGCTTAATTTCTGTAGTTGATTTATCTTCCCGAAGTCCTTTAAAAACAGGATGACGCATGGAGCCTGCTTTTGTCCATTCAGAAAATTTTACTTCACAAATCAGGTCAGGTTTTATCCAATTTGGTGTTCTTCCCTTCAAATTAATTTTAGATGAAAATGGCGATTCTTTCAAAGCCAGATTATCCATTTTCTGAAGTAATTCTTTTTGTTCTGCATTAGAAAATCCGCTTCCGCAGTTTCCCACATACCTCAACTCTCCATCCTGGTACATTCCCAAAATTAACGATCCAAAAACAGCGCCTTTAGAGTTGGTATATCCGCATATTAAAGCTTCCTCGCTTTCAATAGCTTTAATTTTGAGCCAACTTTCGGTTCTATAGCCAGGAGCATAAGTAGAATCGGCTTTTTTAGCCATTACGCCTTCCATTCCGCTATCTACAGCTTTGTTATAGAAAGCTGTTCCCATACCTTCTATATGATCGCAATAAAACGTGTAATCTAAATCTTCTAAAATCTCCGGAATTAGACTTTTCCGATCTTTAAGCGGAAGTTCCAACATGCTGTGACCATTAAGAAAAAGCATATCAAAAACGTAGAATCTTAAAGTACCCGGAGTGTTTTGATCGTAATTTTGCAGCGCCTGAAAATTCGGAATCCCATTTTTATCTACGATTACAACTTCTCCATCAAGAATCACCTGATGGTCTAATTGTTTTAAATCGTTCACTAATAATGGAAATTTAGAGCTGTAATTAATTCCGTTCCTGGAATAAATCCTTACATCACCATCATCGACATGGGCTATTAATCGATAACCGTCCCACTTTAATTCGTAAATCCAATCGGGGTGATTAAAAATTTCTTTAGCTGTACTGGCCAACATTGGTTTTACAGTATCTTCAGGCTTTAGCGTTCTTACCTTCGGCTTTGCTTTACCTTCTTTTTCTTCGGAAGGATTTTCAGCATAAACTTCAGCATCATAAATCAAATCTGTTGAAAATTGATCTTTCTTTTTAATCAATAACCAATGATTATTTTTGCCTTGTTTGGTATGCACCAAAGCGAAATCTCCTTTCACTTTCCCGCCTGAAAATGTGATTTTTAAATCTCCATCTTCATATTGTTCTAAAACCGATTTAGAATCAAGCTTGCTAGAAAATGTCCCAGTGTCCCAAATATCCATTTGGCCGGCACCGTAATTTCCTTTCGGAATCTTCCCCTGAAATTTTAAATATTTAATTGGATGATCTTCGGTATGAACGGCTAGTCTTTTATCTATAGGATTCATAGACGGTCCTTTGGGAACGGCCCAGCTTTTTAGCGTGCCACCAATTTCTAATCTTAAATCGTAATGCAAACGAGTAGCTTTGTGTCGCTGTATTACAAAACGATTTAGATTATCACTAGTTCCTTCATCATCAGGTTCGGGAGTATTTTCAAAATTTCTTTTCTTTTTGTACTCGTCTAGACTCAAAATCAGGAAGCTTTATTCTTTTTCTTTTTATCTAAACTAGCTTTTAATTGTGCCATAAGATCTTTTGCAGGCGTAGGTTTGCTGTCAAATTCTTCTGGCTTAGTGGTTTTTCCTGAAGATTTAGATTTAATAATCTTCATCAACTGCTCATTATAAACATCTTTAAATTTATCGAAACTGAAATCTGTAGTATATTGATCGATCAATGAAATTGCCATATCGACCTCTTTTTTCTGAACTTTAGTTTTAGGCAATTTTAAATCTGAAGGATCACGAATTTCATCTGAAAAACGAATCACATGAAGCACCAATGCATCATTGTATACTCCTACTAAACTTAAGTGTTCTTTTTGGCGCATTACGAAAGTAGCCACACCCAACTTCTTGGTTTTCTTTAAAGCATCCCTTAAAAGATTGTAAGATTTCCCGCCTTCTTTTTGTGGTTCTAAGAAATAAGGCTTTTTAAAAAGCACATCGGCTACCTCTTTTTCATCGATAAACTCCTCGATATCGATGGTTTTACTTTTCTTCATATTGGCATTTTCGAAGTCTTCTTTTTCGAGCACCACGTAGCCATCGTCCTTTTTATAGCCTTTAACAATATCCTTCCATTCTACTTCTTTGCCGGTATCTTCGTTAACTCTTTTATATCGAATTCTATTATTATCACGACGATCCAGCATATCAAGATCTAACTTTCGATCTTCTGAACCTGAATATAATTTAATTGGTATTGACACCAGTCCAAAGCTAATTGAACCATTCCATATCGATCTCATATATTATCATTTAAAGGAAAGTTAGTATAAATAATCGCTGAGATACGTTGTAAAGAAGTTAAAAAAGGAATGTATAGAAAACAAAAAAGCAATAACATTTAGTTATTGCTTTTACCTGTAATCTTAAATATAAACTAGAATTACAATCTTAGACGGTTTTGATCGCCATCATAATTCTCATATCGTTTAACACATTCTTCGATGATTTTTCTAGCTTCTTCAGCATCACCCCATCCACCAACATCAACCTTTTTCTTCTCAAGGTCTTTGTAAACTTTAAAGAAATGCTCAATTTCTTTAATTAAGTGACCATTTAATTCTTTAAGGTCATTTAAGCGATTCCAAATAGGATCTGATACTGGTACACAGATAATTTTTTCATCTGGTCCTTTCTCGTCTGCCATATGGAAAACACCGATAGGCTTTACTTCCATCACAATTCCTGGGAATGTAGGCTCACTTACAAGAACCAATACATCTAGAGGATCGTCATCTAAAGCTAAAGTATCTGGAATAAAACCATAATCTGCAGGATACATCATTGAAGAAAAGATCATCCTGTCGTAACGTACTTTTTTTAACTGAAAATCGTACTCGTATTTATTTCTACTTCCTTTCGGGATTTCAATTAGTACATCAAAAGTCTCTGACATTTTTTTTGTTTTTGTTGAACTTTAATAGATTATCAAATATAATGAAATATGTAACTAAATACGCTGATTTAGAAGTGAAAACCAAAATTCACGGTTACACCAAACGAACGCGCATCGGGATTATCAAAATAATTCCCACGGAAATGGGCATCTATTCTAATAATTTTAAAAATGTTTCCTACACCGGCACTATATTCCCAATAAGGCTCACCATTAGGCGCTACTAAAGGAATACCAGATGCATTTAATTGTTTATTATCTTCAGAAATTTGTCCCCAAACTCCTCTAATTCCTACAATTTCTCTCAGGTTCAAATCTCTTAACAAAGGTATTCTTGAAAAGAATCGACCGTTAAAATTATGTTCAAAATGAGCAGCAACATAAGTATCGGTTACAAATTCATAATAGTCCAACAACGAAAATGTGTTGTAAAGCTGAAAATAGGTTTGGTTACCCGGCACCACACTTAATAATGCTAAAGGCACTTCTCCAAATGTCTTACCGGCCTCTATACTGGCGTTTGCTCTACCAAATCCTCCAACCATTATCGGCTGATTATAAAACAGCTGTAATTTTTTATAATCAAAATCACTATCAAAAAGGTTTTTAATTCCCAATGTATAATTTAGAAAAAGCGTAGGATGATCATCTTCAACTACTTCTCGTTCTACACCATATCCAGAAGTTGTGCGTCCCGGAGTATACATGATAAGGTTAGAAATTTCTGTCTGCTTTAATTCTGAAGATAAATTTGTCCTAGATTCATCAGTATAATAATCTAAACTAAAACCTTCTGAAGCTGCTTCTACCTCTCGATAGGAACCGCTAACTCTAAAACTTAAATTCTCCCAAGGTTCAATTTCTACTGAAAAAACGCTAAGATTAATAGAACTCAAACTATTATTTGCACTTGTACTAATTAAAGCTGAAGAAGCAAGACTACGCCCTAAAACGTCTGTAGTATTGGTTAAATTAACTCCTAATTGCTCTACATCTCGGCGATTTCCGGCTGTGATAATTAAACGATTTTCTGGATCTAATAAAACTTTCCCCTGTATACCGTATTTGAATTTATCATCTTTAAATCCGTAAGCTCCATAACCTTCCAATCGCCATTTATCATGCTGAGAAAAATAGGTTCTGCCTCCACCTCGCACTCGAACACCTTCAACATCATTAAATCCTACGGTAGAAAATACCGGGCCATAATCCCAACCTTCAAAATCTATATAACCCGTAGCTAAAGCTGTAGATACATTATATAGTCGTTTAAATTGCTTCACCGTTCTTAATGTATCCAGCATATCGTACACTCCGCGCTCATCACCATTTAAATCTTCCAACCTATTGGTTTCCCAAAAGTCGTTATCACGATTATACACTTCTTCCCGAAAGCGGTTGACCTGTTTATTGTAGAATGAAGACGGCCGTTCGTTATCGAATTCGTATTCATCATAAAGTACGGTTCGCTTTCCGTAAATTCCTCGTGATTCTTTTTTCTCCCTAAGCGCAAAATCGGCCTGAAAGAAATCTCTTTTCAATAGAAAAACGGAATCACTTAAAACTTCAAATTCCTGCTCTATATAAACGCCTTTTACCCAGTTTAGATTCGCTCCTTTAGACATGTCAAGATTAATATCCTTGATAGCCCAAGTGGTATCGTTAACCCAAAAATCTCCACTAAAAGTAAGTTCATTCTCCCGTCTAGGGTAATAAACAATATTATAGCAGTACTTTCCATCTACATAAGCCGTATCTGCAAGCACATAGTTGTAAACATTAATTCCTGTCTTAGAAAGCGGACTCACAAAATTCTTATCGAAGAATTTTAAGTAGTTGTCGTAAACATCGATCTCATCGTAAATATCACGAACGGTAGAAATTAGCATTTGGTTATCGCTAAATCCTGAGTTTTTATTTCCTTTTAATTCGGTTAATTCTTGCCCGGTTTCATTATCGCCATATACTCTACTTACCGATTCATTTAAAAATATTGGCAAATAGGTTTTCCCGGTAATTCTATTGGTATCAAGATCTTCGAAAATAAATTCCATCCCATTGAAGATTCGGCTTTCTATAAGCGAACTATCAATAGTATTTAAATCGAATTCGAGTTTTTCGTATCTACGATAAGCATATTGATCAAATTTCTTGACTCCGTTTCCTCTACGATTTGCCCAAATTTTCCGCAAAATATCTATAGCAGGATTATTCTTTTTAGAAGTTTCTCCTTTATAAATTTTAACTTCGGAAAGTGATTCTGAAGAAGCGTATAAAGTTACTTTTAGATCTTTATTAGATTTATTTTGAAGACTAACGTCTTTGGACTGATATCCCAAAAAAGAAAAGCTTACTGAAGTATATGTTTTTTGAGATGATAAGGAGAAATTACCATCTTCATCTGTAGTAGTACCCTCGCTGGAGCCTGTGAATATTACGTTGGCAAAAGGTATTCCCGCCCCATCTTCGTCTTTAACAACACCACTAATCTCTGTTTGAGAAAAGACCTGTAAACAACTAAAAATAAATAGGGTAGATAAAAGAAAGTACTTCATATATAAAAACAAAAAACCCCTCATCTATGAGGGATGAGGGGTCAAAGATAGTTTATATGAATTACTTGTACATTACCTTTTTTACAGCTTTAACAACATCTTCACTATTTGGCAACCATTCCTTAAGAAGAACTGGAGAATATGGTGCCGGTGTATCGGCTGTGTTTATTTTAATGATTGGTGCATCAAGAAAATCGAAAGCTTGTTCTTGTACCTGGTATGTAATTTCAGTAGAAATATTTCCAAATGGCCAAGCTTCTTCAAGAATTACAAGTCTGTTTGTTTTCTTTACAGATTCGATAATGGTAGCATGATCCATAGGACGAATAGTTCTAAGATCGATCACTTCCGCAGAGATACCTTCTTTCTCTAATTCGTCTGCTGCTTTGTAAGCTTCTTTGATAATTTTCCCAAAAGAAACGATCGTTACATCAGATCCTTCACGCTTAATATCAGCTTTTCCAATCTCGATTACATACTCTTCTTCTGGCACTTCACCTTTATCACCGTACATTTGCTCACTTTCCATAAAGATAACTGGATCGTCATCTCTAATTGCTGCTTTTAAAAGACCTTTTGCATCGTAAGGATTGGAAGGAACAATCACTTTTAAACCAGGACAGTTAGCATACCAGCTTTCAAAAGCCTGAGAGTGCGTTGCACCAAGCTGACCAGCAGAAGCTGTTGGCCCTCTAAATACGATAGGACAGTTAAATTGCCCACCACTCATCTGGCGAATTTTAGCTGCGTTATTTATAATTTGATCGATTCCAACCAGGGAAAAGTTAAAGGTCATGAATTCTATAATAGGACGGTTACCATTCATGGCACTACCAATACCTATCCCAGAAAATCCAAGTTCAGAAATTGGAGTATCGATTACTCGATCTGGTCCAAACTCTTCCAACATCCCTTTAGAAGCCTTATATGCACCGTTATATTCGGCTACTTCTTCACCCATCAAATAAATGGACTCATCTTTGCGCATTTCTTCGCTCATAGCCTGTTGAACGGCTTCCCTAAATTGAGTTGTCTTCATTATATTTCTTAATATTAATATTTATGACTTTACGAAAACAAAAATAGTAATTCAATAAAGTTTTTACCACATAAACCATTAAAAATTTAGAATTCCGATAAAGTTAATTTTCGTCAATTTCAATCATCCTTATTATCGCTAATAAAATCTATAATTTATTAGTAAAACCTCAACTAACACAAGTTATTTTGAGCTTTACGTAAATTCAACCTTAATTTTTGGGAAATTTTTATTATGCATGCATAGTATTCCTGAATTTATTTATGTAACTTCGTAATCAATACGTTTAATAAAAAGAACTAAAAATATGAAAATATTAGTGTGTATTAGTCATGTACCTGATACAACCTCAAAAATTAACTTTACCGAAGGTGACAGTAAATTTGACACTAACGGAGTTCAGTTTGTTATAAATCCTAATGATGAGTTTGGTCTAACGCGCGCCATGTGGTTTAAAGAAAAACAAGGTGCGAGTGTAGATGTTATAAATGTTGGCGGTGCAGAAACCGAACCTACACTGCGTAAAGCATTGGCTATTGGAGCAGATACAGCTATTAGAATTGATACCACGCCGACTGATGGATTTCAGGTAGCTAAAGAATTAGCTAAAGTTGCAGGTGAAGGAAATTACGATCTTATTATCTGCGGAAGAGAATCTATAGATTATAATGGCGGAATGGTACCTGGAATGTTAGCCGGCATACTTAAAGCTAACTTTGTAAATACTTGTATTGCGCTTGAAGTTGAAGGCGATAAAGCCACAGCAACTCGTGAAATAGACGGTGGTAAAGAAACGCTAACTGCAAGTTTACCACTAGTGATTGGTGGACAAAAAGGTCTTGTTGAAGAAAGTGACCTGAAAATCCCTAATATGAGAGGAATCATGCAAGCGCGTAAAAAACCTCTAAATGTTATGGAGCCAGCCGGAGCTGAAACAGCAACTAAAGCAGTAAAGTTTGAAAAGCCTGCTCCAAAAGGATCGGTTAAAATGATAGATGCCGAAAATCTAGACGAATTAATTGATCTTCTACATAACGAAGCTAAAGTTATTTAGACTTCAATTTAACCGATTTTCAAGGAGATTTTTAATCATTTCAAAATTAGAAAAATGTCAGTTTTAGTATATACAGAATCAGAAGACGGAAAATTTAAGAAAGGAGCGCTAGAAGTTGCTTCCTACGCAAAAGGTATTGCCGATGCTATGGGTACCAGCTTAACTGCAATCTCTTTTAATACAGAAGACACCAGCGAATTAGGCAAATTTGGTGTAGATAAAGTATTGAGTGTTAGCAACGATCAATTAAATAACTTTAATGCAAACGCCTATGCCGATGCTATAAAGCAAGCGGCGCAAAAAGAAGAATCTAAAGTCGTGGTATTTAGCCAATCTGCTAATGGAAAATATATTGCTCCTCTAGTGGCAGTTAATTTAGAAGCTGGATACGTTTCTAATGTTACAGCGTTACCAGAAAGTACGTCACCATTTCAAGTAAAAAGAACAGCTTTTACAAACAAAGCATTTAAGTTTACTGAAATTACTACCGATGTAAAAGTCTTAGGCTTATCCAAAAATGCATTCGGACTTAAGGAAAATGAAGCATCAGCTTCTAGCGAAGCTTTCGAACCTCAACTTTCAGAAGAAGATTTTAAAGTAACAGTTGAGTCGGTTGATAAAGCAAAAGATAAAGTTACTATCGCTGATGCTGAAGTAGTGGTTTCTGGTGGTCGCGGACTTAAAGGTCCTGAGAATTGGGGAATGATCGAAGAAATGGCCGACATTCTTGGTGCAGCTACTGCCTGCTCTAAACCTGTTAGCGACATGGGATGGAGACCACATAGTGAACACGTGGGACAAACAGGAAAACCTGTAGCCTCCAATCTTTACATCGCGGTAGGAATTTCTGGAGCAATACAACATCTAGCGGGAATTAATGCTGCTAAAACTAAAGTTGTGATTAACAACGATCCAGAAGCACCTTTCTTTAAAGCTGCAGATTATGGAGTTGTTGGGGATGCTTTTGAAATAGTTCCTAAGCTAAATGAAAAATTGAAAGAATTTAAAGCGAAAAACGCATAAATTTTATAACTTGTGCCCCTTTAAAGGGCTGTCTAAATCCGGTAAAATGCCCTATTTAGACAGCCTTTTTTAATTTATGGAATATGAGTTTAGTGCGTCTGAATATCAAAGGAATATCATACAGTCAAACCCAGAATGGAGCGTATGCTCTTATATTAAATGAAGTTGGTGGGGATAGAAAATTACCTATAGTAATTGGAGCGTTCGAAGCCCAGTCGATAGCTATCGCTCTGGAAAAAGAAATTAGACCTCCACGACCTTTAACCCACGATCTCTTTAAAAACTTTTCTGATCGTTTCGACATTAACGTAAAACAGGTCATTATTCACAAACTGGTGGATGGTGTTTTTTATTCAAGCTTAATTTGTGAGCGCGATAAGATCGAAGAGATTATCGACGCTCGTACAAGCGATGCCATTGCGTTGGCTTTAAGATTTGATGCTCCTATTTTTACTTATAAGAACATTCTGGAAAAAGCTGGTATTTTTCTTCAGGGTGAAGAGCAACAACATCAAAGAGAACAAGAGGAAGATCGCGAAGAGATCATTTCCGAAGAATTATTATCAGACGACATAGAAATTTCAAAAGAAGATAATAATTATAAAAAGTTATCTTTAAGCGAATTGGAAAGTTTATTATCGCAGGCTGTACAAAACGAAGATTACGAGAAAGCCGCCAGCTTAAGAGACGAAATCTCAAAGAGACAATAACACCCCACTTTAAATATGAAGAGATTATTATGCCTTCTTTTTTTAACGATTTTGAGTTTACCGGCACTGCAGGCTCAAAGTATTACGAAAAGCTGGAAGATCGAAACGAACGTAGATAGCCTTTCTAACGACATTTTTCAAAAGGGCAGCATTCTCACCATAAATAACGGAAGATTCAATTTCACCAAAGAAGAAGATACTATTTCTCGAGGTGATTATATGTACCAAAATGATATTTTGGTATTCTTCTACACCAAACCCAAAAAGAACATGGTGAATTATAGAGTTGGTAAATTATCAGACTCTTCCATGACTCTTAAAAGTGGAAAAAAATCGATAAATCTTGTAGAATATCAGCAAGAAATCGATGATATAATTCCTGCGGAAACTTCAAAAGAAATTATCGCTAACCAGGGAATCACAACAACAGGAATTTTACGCGGAGTTTTAGGTATATTTTCGCTGATTTTACTGGCGTTCTTATTCAGTAGCAATCGAAGAGCCATAAACTGGAAAACCGTTGGTATTGGCATGGCAATGCAATTGCTATTAGCTTATGGTGTTTTAAAGATTGGTTGGGTACAATCAACTTTTGAATTTGTAGGTAAAATTTTCGTGAAAATTCTAGAATTTACCGCTGCAGGGAGTGAATTTCTGTTAGGCGGACTTATGGATACTTCTAGCTTTGGTTACATCTTTTTATTCCAAGTATTACCCACCATTATTTTCTTCTCGGCATTAACTTCTATTCTTTTTTACTACGGAATAATACAAATTGTTGTTAGAGGTTTTGCAATGGTGCTCACCAAGCTTCTGGGCATTTCGGGAGCAGAAAGTTTAAATGTAGCAGGAAATATTTTCCTAGGGCAAACAGAAGCACCATTAATGATTAAGGCCTATTTAGAACGTATGACGCGATCTGAAATCTTACTTGTTATGATTGGTGGTATGGCTACTGTTGCAGGTGGTGTTCTTGCCGCATACATTGGCTTCCTTGGTGGTGACGATCCCGTTGCGAGACTAGAATTTGCAAAGCATTTACTAGCAGCTTCAGTAATGGCAGCTCCAGGAGCGATTGTGATATCGAAGGTTCTTTATCCACAGCAGGAAGAAGTAAATACAGATGTCGAAGTTTCTTCAGAAAAAATAGGCTCTAATGTATTGGATGCGATTGCTATTGGAACTACCGAAGGTTTAAAACTAGCTGCTAACGTTGGTGCAATGCTATTAGTTTTTGTAGGCTTAATTGCAATGATCAACTATGGTTTTGCTAAAGTTGGCGAACTTACACACCTAAATGGCTTTTTAGCTGAAAACACGCCATATCAAACCTTTTCTATTGAAGCCGTATTGGGAACCATATTCGCTCCTTTGATGTGGCTTATTGGTGTTGCGAAGGAAGACATGATGTTAATGGGACAACTTTTGGGAATCAAATTGGCGGCAAGTGAATTTGTAGGATATATTCAATTGGCTGAACTAAAAAATGCAGCTTCAGGTTTAAGTTTTACTTATCAAAAATCAATCATCATGGCGACTTATATGCTATGCGGATTTGCAAACTTTGCTTCGATTGGTATTCAGCTTGGCGGAATTGGCTCATTAGCACCGGGACAACGTAAAAACCTGTCTGAATTTGGAATCAAAGCGGTTATCGGTGGAACTCTGGCTTCATTACTTTCAGCAACAATAGCAGGAATGATTATTGGGTAGAAGTGAGATTTAAAATAAGTTTTATTGATTTTCAAAAAGCTTGTAAATCTTTCTATTTCAATTTTATAAGGTTTAAAGATTCATCAACTCCGAAGTTTCTCCATTTTTGTCCATAATTAGGACACTATAGTTATTCACTGGGAGTTCTATTTCTAACTTTTCATAGTTTCCCATCTTTAAATTAAGTACGGGTACAGCATTCTTTTTATAAATATCGAACTCATTCTTATTGTAAATTTTGATAAGTAAAGGAAGATTTAAATGACGGTATGCATTTAGGTTAAGAGTAAAGATTTTAAAATCACTCTCGCTATAAATATTCTTTAAATTCGTTTTTAGATTATTGACTACATAA
This sequence comes from Zunongwangia endophytica, assembly GCF_030409505.1. Taxonomy (NCBI): domain Bacteria; kingdom Pseudomonadati; phylum Bacteroidota; class Flavobacteriia; order Flavobacteriales; family Flavobacteriaceae; genus Zunongwangia; species Zunongwangia endophytica. The sequence continues at coordinate 2,357,759 of NZ_JAUFPZ010000002.1, forward strand.
TAATCGGTTACTTTCTGTGTATCTTTTACCAGTTGGTCAAAAGGCATCAAAATAATTTCATCCGATGCTTCTTCAATCATTTCAACCTGATTTATGGTTAATGGATCAATGCCTGAAATTTCTTTAAAAACAGTAGCCATCCACTTGCCATTCTTAGTGGGTTCTTCCAGAATATGATCGATACCAGCATGCACTAAAATCTTAGCCTTAGAATCTTGTTTTATGTAATTGAAAAGATTTTGTGCCTGCCCTACCTCTCTATTTATAGCGTTATCGGTATTTTCATAAGAAATAATTTTATAACCCAAGCTCACAGCTTTACGGATAAGATGAGCAAAGTAAGCTTCCTGAATATAATACCCAGAACTCAAGGTGGGATAAGGCCGTGACTGATTAATCTTCGACGCCTGAAATGCACTGCTTAAAGATTCGAGAGCGAGATAATTGTACCCCTGATTTTTTAATCGCTGGAGTAAGCTGATTGTAAATATTCGATGTTTTGGATACCAGTGATTCTCATTAACCATCACCACTCTAGTCTTCTCTGCCTCTTTTGAAATTTTGTCCAGAGCTTCTTTATCGTGATCTATCTTAGACTTGTGAATTGCTTTTAGCGTATTTACTTGATTTGACATTCTCTTGCTTTCAAATTGATCTATAAGACTATCATACTTTTCGTTGTTCTGCATGAACGAATTAATTGTTGTTAAGTATTGATATTGCATCCATTCTCCTTCCAGACTATCAGCCACAGGCGCTTCAATTATTTTTTTACTTGATTTCAAATAATTAATATCATTTCTTACGTTTTCAAATACTTTAGAATAGGTTAAGGCATTACTACTGTCTATTTTAAATTGAACACTTTCTACAATCTTTTCACCATCCTTAATAATACCCTGAATACTAGTATTTTTATTGACAGCGGTTAAGAGTAAATAAATTCCTCTCTTATTATTCTTAGTTCCAAACAACACAGATTGGGACAGCGTATCTATTACAGGAAGATCCAAATGCTCTAATTCCGCATATTTTTTAGTAAGAAATAAATAGCCCTTATACTCTGGATTGACAGTTGTCTTTGAGAAAGCAAGAAGATTTTTCTTATGTAGAATCGGATATTTCCTTATAAGTTCGGCAAGCGACTTTCTATCAATTTCGTATGGAGATCGTATGTGTGTATCACCAAAATATTGAACGGAAATTTCTGCTTCTTTATTTATAAGCTTAGCCCCATTAACATAATTATACTTAGCCAAAGGATGATAAGCATTGCAGCTTAAGAGTAGCGTTAAGATGAAAACTAATAAAGAGATTTTTTGATAAGACATGATTGATGATTTGTTCAGCAATATAATAAACTAATATTTTAGTTGAAATAAATTATCTAATTTTCCTCTTCTAATTTGAAGAAGATTAAAAGAAGAAAACTAAACAAGCAGCACTGTAATCCAAATTCTTTATTTTAGCATAAAATTTTTCTGAAGAGAGGATCCCATATTATGAAGCAATATCAAGACTTACTACAACACATTCTAGATAACGGTGCAGAAAAAGGTGATCGCACCGGGACCGGCACAAAAAGTGTTTTTGGTTACCAAATGCGTTTTGACCTTAGTGAAGGTTTCCCAATGGTAACCACAAAAAAAGTACATCTAAAATCGATAATTTACGAGCTGCTTTGGTTTCTAAAAGGAGACACAAATATTGAATATCTAAAAGAAAATGGAGTACGTATTTGGAACGAATGGGCAGATGAAAATGGCGATTTGGGACCGATTTACGGCCACCAATGGAGAAATTGGAACGGTGAAGAAATCGATCAAATTTCAGAAATTATTGAAACTTTAAAGACTAATCCTAATAGCCGTAGAATGTTGGTTTCTGCATGGAATCCTTCAGTAATGCCAGATACTTCGGTTTCCTTTTCAGAAAATGTAGCCAATGGCAAAGCAGCGCTTCCACCCTGCCATGCATTTTTTCAGTTTTACGTCGCAGATGGAAAATTGAGTTGTCAACTTTACCAACGTAGTGCCGATGTATTTTTAGGCGTTCCGTTTAATATTGCTTCCTATGCGTTATTTACGATGATGATGGCTCAGGTTTGTGGTTACGAGGCTGGAGATTTTATTCATACTTTTGGAGACGTTCACATTTACAGCAATCACATGGATCAGGTGAATTTGCAATTAAGTAGAGCGTCAAGAGATTTACCTAAAATGAAGATCAATCCAGAAATTAAAGATATTTTTGATTTTAAGTTTGAAGATTTTAAATTAGAGGGTTACGATCCGCATCCACCGATAAAAGGTAAAGTTGCGGTGTAAACTAATTCTAATTTAAAATTTTTAATATCATGAAAAGGTTATTGCTTATCGCAAGTTTTGTATTCGGAACTTTAGGAACAGTCGCTGCTCAACAAACCTCTCCGGTTTGGCCGGGTTGTGAAGATAGTGAAGATGTAAAGGCTTGTTTTAATCAGAAGCTTAGTCAGCACGTAAAAGAAAATTACGAATATCCACAAAACGATGCCGGAGAGTATGTTCGAGGAAAAGTAACCATCAAATTTGAAGTTGATGAAAAAGGCAAAGTAAATGTTTTGAATATCGAAGGGAATGAACCTTTAGTAAACGAAGCAGCGAAAAAAATGATTAAAAAAATGCCTAAAATGGAACCTGGAAAGTTACAGGGCGAGGTAGATGCAAGAGAATTTACGGTCTCTTATAAATTCTAAAAGAACTATATTTTAACTTATTACCTTCAGTTTTTATGAAAAAAATACTATTTATTGGTTGTTTGTTAGTAAGCTTAATGAGCTACGCACAAGAAAATGTAAAAACCGAAGGTAATACTGTTACCGTGACAGAGGTTGCACCAGTATGGCCTGGTTGTGAGAATGAAGAAAACAAAGACAATTGCTTTAATAGCAAATTCTTAGATCATGTAAAAACCACTTATAAATATCCGCGTAAAGATTCTGGAGATTTTATTCGTGGTAAAGCGACCATAAAGATGCATATAGATGAAGACGGTGTTGCTAAGATCGACAAGATCGAAACCGAAGAGCCTAAAATTAAATCTGCTGTACAAATAATGCTCGCTGAATTGCCTAAAATGACTCCGGGTAAAAAAGCAGGAAAGCCTGTTTCTATAAAATATACCATTCCGCTGCAATTATAGGTTATATTCTAATTAACACAATACATCGGCTTTCTAGCACTTTTCCTTTTTTAACTTTGGATTAACGCTGGTGAAAAGCGCTAGCTTCTAAAAAATTGTAAATTTGAGAGATACGCACTAACCGTATTTCTCTTTTATGCTTACACAGTCTAACTTATTAGAACTTTTTAAAAACACCAGAGCACAATCTGAACTTATTTGTTCCTTTTTAGAAACTGAAGATTACGTAGTACAACCCATAGTAGATGTTTCTCCACCTAAATGGCATCTTGGACACACCACATGGTTTTTTGAAGAATTTGTTCTTAAACCGCATAAAGACGACTATGAGCTTTTTGATATTCATTCAGCTTATGTCTTTAATAGTTATTACGAAAGTGTAGGTGAAAAAGTGATACGTACCGACCGCGGTAATCTTTCGCGTCCTACAGTAGCCTGGGTTTATAAATATCGAAACTACGTTTCTAAAGCTTTACAGGAATTTATAGAAACTGAAGATCTCAAAAGCGACGTTCTTGAAGTAATCGAGATCGGTTGTCATCACGAAAAACAACATCAGGAACTACTTTATACCGATATAAAATACATTCTGGGAAACAATCCACTTTTCCCGAAATACAATAATCAATTTGTAGAAAATCCGATTCAGGATTTTCCGCAGGAATGGATTTCAGTAGAAAAGGGGAATTACGAGATTGGCTATAATAGCGCAGATTTTTGTTATGATAATGAACTTGGCAGACATACTGTTTACCTGGGCGATTATCAAATTTCAAACAAGCTGGTTACTAATAAAGAATTTATAGAGTTTATAGAAGCCGGCGGATATGAAGATGTCTTATTATGGCATGCAGAAGCCTGGGATTGGATAAATACCAATAAAATTACATCGCCATCATATTGGCATCAAATCGACGGCGATTGGCACCAATTCACCTTACAGGGATTGCAGAAGTTAGTTGAGGATGCTCCATTAAGCCATATTTCTTATTACGAAGCGTTTGCTTACGCGCAATGGAAAGGCTTACGACTACCTACCGAGCAAGAATGGGAAATTGCAAATACCAAATTTGATTGGGGTTCTCGCTGGGAATGGACAGAAAGTGCCTATTCACCTTATCCTAGTTATACTAAGGCTCCGGGCGCCCTGGGAGAATACAATGGCAAATTTATGGTAAACCAAAAAGTGCTTCGAGGCGGCTCTGTAGCAACCTCAGACAATCACACCAGAGCAACCTATCGCAACTTTTTTCACGCACCTTTACGTTGGCAATTCACCGGAATTCGTCTTGCCAAATAACGATTAACTACTATTATGAAAGCCACACCAACTACCGCTAAATATGAAACTGCTTTTGAAGAAGATGTCGCTAAAGGCCTAACCAGCTTTCCGAAGTATCTACTTTCAAAGTACATCTACGATGAAAAAGGGGACAAACTTTTTCAGCAAATAATGGCAATGCCTGAGTATTATTTAACTAACTGTGAACTTGGGATTATTCAGCAGCATACTGCTAGCATTGCCGATTCCTTTAACAGCAAAAAAGGATTTGATCTAATTGAACTTGGCGCCGGAGACGGTAAAAAAACAAAGGTTTTACTGAAACATTTAGTCGATAAAAACTACGATTTCAATTATCTACCGGTCGATATTAGTCAGCATGTTTTAGATGAATTGGAAAATTCTTTAAAGACTGAAATTCCCGGTGTAAATATCAAAACACAGCAAGGAACTTATTTTAAAACTTTAGAAAAACTTGCCGATTACAATTCGCGGAAAAAAGTAATACTAGTTTTAGGTTCTAACATAGGAAATCTAATGCACGCTAAAGCGATCGATTTCCTCAAAAATATTTGCAATGCCATGAGCGAAGAAGACATGCTTTTTATGGGATTCGATCAAAAGAAAGATCCGCAAATAATACTAGACGCTTACAATGATCCTAACGGTATTACTGAAGCCTTTAACAAGAACCTTCTAACTCGAATGAATAAAGAACTGGAAGCCGATTTTAATACGGAAGATTTTAAGCATTGGGAAACGTACAATCCTGAAACAGGAACCGCAAGCAGTTACCTTGTGAGTAAAAAAGAACAGCAGGTAAAAATCGATAAACTGGGATTAGATATCAATTTTGCTGCTTGGGAAACTATCCATACAGAAATTTCACAAAAATACGATGATGATATTGTAAACTGGCTGGCAAAAGAAGCGGGATTAGAGGTGACCGACGAATTTAGTGATTCGGAAAAATGCTATAAAAATTATATCTTTAGAAAGAAAGATCTTTAGACCTGTAACGAGACAATCTATTTATGAATGTTCGCATTAAATCATAAAGAAAGGTGGTCACCCTGAACTCGATTCAGGGTCTAATCACGATAGGTAGTTTTCATTATAGTATGAGATTCCGGATCAAGTCCGGAATGACGAAAACAACGAATTATTATAAATTATGGATAATCAAATCTATTTCTTATGAAAAAGTTGCTTTTACTTTTCTCGGCAATTCTTTTAAGTTTCGCCTTTATTCCGGTGCAGCACAATGCTGAAACTTCAGATGATATTGGGTTACAGAATTTCATTCCGCAGGGAAAAGTCAATTTTTCTGAGATTGAATCGGTTAAAAAATCTGCTATAAATATTGATTCAGAAAAAGAACTCACATTTGTTGATAGCAATAGTTTAATGCTGAAATACTTAACAGAAAAGACAAGAATAAAAAGTAATGCCGCTTTTAACCAAAATGAATATTTTAAACTTGTTAAGCTGAAAGGCAATTTGTCTTACGACATTAAAAAAACCGCTAAAACTATCGAATTTCGATCTAGCGAAGCCGCTATACCTAACTTCAACCTAAATTCTGAAGAAAACAGTATTTTACTAGGCGAAGAAGTCTATTCTTTTTCAACCAAAATAACTATAGATCATTCAGAAAATGCCTTTAATAGCGCTTGGACCGGTTTTGCTTATACTAACGGAAAATCTAAAGTTGTTTTAGCGAAATTGGATAATAATCGCTTCGGAATTTTAATGGATCTTCCTAATAAAACACCTCAGGTATTTATCGAAAATGAACTAAAATAAAAACATGAAATTTTCAACTATTTTCCTTTTATTATTCTTCTTTACACAGGTAGCTACTTCCCAAAGCGATCCTACAGAAACCATGGATCGTACTTATCAAGATAGTACAGATATTCCCGTAAAGTACTGTTTGATTATTCCGTCTGGGAAATTTTTATCGAAATATATCGACATCCAGATTGACTATGGCCAGGAGCAGGCAATATTTAAAAATTCTTATATCAGGGATGAAGACGGGAATAAAAGAACATTCAATTCGATTGTACATGCGCTGAATTATATGGATAGTTTAGGATGGGAGCTAGTTAAAACCTACAGCGAGCAAGAGACGGAAAATAACTTTAGAAGTTACTATTTGTTTAAATCTGAAGGAGATGCAACACTTCCTATAAATCAAGAAACCAGATAAATTTTAAAGAATTACCATTATGAAAGCTATTTGGAAGAATACGGTTATAGCAGAAAGCGACGAAACTAAAACGGTAGAAAACAATTACTATTTCCCAATGGAAAGTCTTAAAAAAGATTTCTTTAAAGAAAGCAATAAGCAAACACGTTGTCCCTGGAAAGGATTAGCTTCGTACCTCACAATAGAAGTGGAAGGCGAAAAAAACGAAGATGCCGCCTGGTATTACCCACAAGCCAGCCACGCTGCAAAACCTATTGAAAATTATGTAGCATTTTGGAATGGGGTAGAGATTAAAGAATAGAAATCTTGGTGATATTTAGTGCTGAGATTGCTCATATTTACTAAACTTTTTCGTCTAGAATTGCCTATTCTTAATTATTAGTTTCTTTGAAAAGAATTTTCCAGAGAAATGAATTTTATCCTTTAAAATTCTTAATTGCCTTAACCAAAACATCCAATTCTTCTTCTGTATTAAAATAATGAAAGCTTACACGCAGTCCTTCTCCTCGCTGTGAAACAATAATATCTTTAGATCGCAAATACTGAAATAATTTATCGCCTCCTTTAATATTGAAAATCGAAGAATGATCTCCTCTTTTTAGGACCGTATCTTCAAGTAAATTCATTTCAGTAAAAATATCTTTGGCTTTCAATTTCATTAAATTTACCTGACTTTCAATTGTGGAAATCCCAATTTGTTTGATCAATTTCAAAGCTTCGCCCAAACTACCGAAGTTTAACGTATCTTGATGACCTGGCTCGAATTTCCCTAAAAAATTACCTTCTTCAGCTTTATACTTTCCCTGTAGTGACCCAAAACCTACGTGTTTTGGTGCTACTTTTCCTTCAATATCTTTATTAAAAAGCATAAATCCATTTCCGTAGCCAGCATTTATCCATTTGTATGTGCTAGAGATCACTACATCAATACCGCTGGCATCAAAATCGAAAGCTTCAGTTCCTAAATATTGCGTACCATCTGCAATAAAAACAACGTCTGGAAAATCTTTCTTCAACTGTGTAAGAAAGGCAATGCTTAATTTCACTCCGTTGATATATTGCACGATGCTAAATGCAAAGAAATCAGGCTGCTCTTTCTTTAATACTTCAACAATATTTTCTTCTAAAAATTCATTTATTTCAGCATAACAAGTTTTAAAATTCCGCGATTCTACCGGCCAGTTGATAGATGGATAATCATTTTTCAGTAACAATACTTTTTTAGTTTTTTCCAGACCTTCTAAAAGCGTATTAAAACCATAAGAGAAATTAGGCACCAATCCTACTCTATTTGGCGCACAATTAAAAGTTTCACCGACTTGTTCCCTAACGCCAGTTAAAACCTTACCCTGATTCTCTTTTAAAACACTTGCAGAAATTAGAAAATCAAGATCGTGCTCCTGTCTAAACTCTAAAACTTTTTCGTTTAATAAACCAGATGCTGCGGTATTTAGGTACGTATATCGCTCTAAAACGGGAAAGCCTTTTCTTAAATTACTCATAAGCCTTAAAGAATTCAGTTCTAAAAAATGTAAATTTGTTATATCACTAAAGTAGTTTTATTTATGTTTTCTAAAAAGAAAAACACCTCTAAAATGGATGCCGAACAGCGCGAGTTGTACGAAAATGCCAGAAAAAGAACACTTCAGAAAAAAAGATTATTCCAACATTTTATTGTATTTCTTAGTGTCTCTATTTTAGCGATCGTTCTAAATGTAGTTATTGGTTTTAAAGAAGAGTTGCTAATCCTCGGCTATAATTGGTTTGTTTGGATAGTTCTTATTTGGGGATTTATTTTCTTAATTCATTTTTTCAATGTGTTTTTAGTAAACACATTTATGGGAAAAGAATGGCAGGCCAAACAAATAGAAAAACTGGTAGCTAAGCAAAAGGAGAAAATCGCTAAACTACAACAACAGGTAGAAGAAGATCATCCTTTGCCAGAGAAAAACGTTAACCAAAAAATCGGAGACAATACGACTAACGAAAGGTTTAAACCTATTGCTCCAGACAACCCAAACCAAACCCACAACCACTAAGATATGATTACCATGATTGCGGCAGCAGCCGAAAATAATGCTCTTGGAAAAGGAAATGATCTTTTATGGCGTTTACCAGACGATTTTAAACGTTTTAAAGAATTAACAAGTAACCACCCTATTATTATGGGAAGAAAGACTTTTGAAAGTTTTGATGGTCTACTTCCTAACCGAACTCATTTTGTAATTACAAGAAACGAAAATTACGATCCGGGAAAAGGGGTGTATGTGGTTAAAAGTCTATCCCTGGCATTAAAAATCGCTCAGGATCTGGATGAAAATCCTTTTATTATTGGTGGTGGTGAAATCTACAAAATGGGGTTAGAAAGAACCGATAAAATTGAACTTACTCGTGTTCATGAAAGCTTTGCTGATGCCGATACTTTTTTTCCTGAATTAGATGAGGAAGAATGGAAGTTAACGGAAGAAGTTTTTCATGAAAAAGATGAAAAGCACAAATACTCTTTTAGTTACCTTACTTATGAGCGTAAATAAAGCCTACCAACCACTTTTTAAACTTATAGAAGAAAAAAACAACCTAGAAATCACCAATATGACCGCCTTAGCAGGTGGTGATATCAACGATGTTTTTTTACTGAATACTACGGAAGGAAAAAAGGTAGTAAAATTAAATAGCGCGAAGCGTTTCCCCGGAATGTTTGAAGCTGAAATGGCCGGAATGAAAGCTTTAAAAAATGCGGAAGCTATAGACGTTCCAAAAATGATCGATGTTTACACTGAAGATGAATACTCATGCCTTCTTATGGAATATCGAGAAACGGGATCTAAATCGTCGAATTTCTGGTCGCTTTTTGGCAAACAAATGGCCGATTTACATAAGAACAGTAGATCAACATTCGGCTTTTCTGAGGACAATTATATTGGCAGCTTACCGCAACAAAATAAGGATCACGAAAACATTGTTGATTTTTATATAAACGAACGACTTCAGCCACAATTCAAACTAGCCAAAGAAAACGGATACGGCTTAGGTGATATCGATAAATTTTGTACTGAATTATTTAATATCATTCCGCAGGAAAAACCAGCATTAATTCATGGTGATCTATGGAATGGCAATTACCTGGTGAATAAAGATGGAAATCCCTGCCTTATCGATCCTGCAGTTGCTTACGCACCAAGAGAAATGGATCTGTCGATGATGAAGCTTTTTGGCGGATTTGATGAGGATTTATTCAATACTTATTTTGAAGAATATCCCGTAGAAAAAGGTTTTGAAAACCGTATACCCATTTGGCAACTTTATTACCTATTGGTACATCTCAATTTATTCGGAACAGGTTATTTGGGTTCTTGCAAAAACATTGTAGAACGCTATACCTAATTTCACAATTCTTAACAGCAATCTTGCTGTTTTTAGCAGTTTCTTAGCGCCTTAGCGATAATTGTAATCGTATCTTCATTAAAAATTAAAACTATGAGCACTGAGAATTTAGAATATAGCGAAGCAAGAAAAAAAATGAAATCTATGGTAGAAGATATTAAAACTGCCATGATGATTACGAATATTGGTTCTAAGCCGGTAGACGCCATTCCTATGACTACTAAAAGAGTGGATACTGAAGGAAATATTTGGTTTTTAAGCGGTATGAATAGCGATCATAACGGGAATATTGCTAAAGACCAAGATGTACAACTGCTATATAGTGATCCTAAGGATTATGAGTTTATAAGTATCTACGGAAAAGCATCTATAGTAACCGAAAAAGATATTCTAGAAGACCTTTACAGCAAAGTAGATGATACCTGGTTTAAAGGAGAAGACGATCCAAATTTAAGTGCACTTAAGATCGATCCAAAAGAAGCTTATTTTTGGGATACTAAATCCAACAAGTATGTTTCTCTTTTTAAAATGGGAGTTGGCGCATTAACTGGCGATCAAAAAGACATAGGAGAGAAAGGAAAGCTAGACTTATAATATTAAATGTGTATTTGTCGAAGAAGGCCTCGTAGCAGATTTTTGTTATGAGGTCTTTTTTATTCTTGCTATTTTTGCGGCGATTAAGAAATTTTAGTCTTTAAAATACCAATCTTAACTGGAAGTATTTTAAAGATATTATTCTGAATAAATGAAAACAAACCCTCATCGAGGGAAAAAATGAAAAATATGAAAGCATATGTTTTTCCCGGCCAGGGAGCACAATTTTCAGGAATGGGAGCAGATTTATATGAAAGTTCTGCTGAAGCAAAGGAGCTATTTGAAAGAGCTAACGAAATTCTTGGATTTTCAATAACCGAGACTATGTTTAGTGGTTCTGCTGAAGATTTGAAACAAACTAAAGTGACACAGCCAGCAGTATTTCTACACAGTGTTATCTTAAGTAAAGTTTTAGGAGCTGAATTTAAACCAGACATGGTTGCCGGGCATTCTTTAGGTGAATTCTCTGCACTTGTAGCAAACAATACTTTGGAGTTCGAAGATGCTTTAAAATTAGTTGCTCAACGTGCATTGGCTATGCAGAAAGCCTGTGAAATCACTCCTTCTACAATGGCTGCAGTTTTAGGCCTAGAAGACGAATTAGTAGAAGCTGTATGCGCTGAAGTAGACGGAACTGTAGTTGCTGCAAATTACAATTGCCCTGGGCAGTTAGTAATCTCTGGCGAAACTTCTGCTGTGGAAAGAGCATGTGAAGAATTAAAAGAAAGAGGCGCAAAACGTGCTTTAATGTTACCTGTAGGCGGAGCATTTCATTCGCCGCTAATGGAGCCGGCAAGAAAAGAATTAGCAGCTGCCATTGAAGCTACAAACTTCAAGAATCCAAGCTGTCCTATCTACCAAAATGTGAGCACTACTGCGGTTACCGATCCGGTTGAAATTCAGAAAAATCTGGTATTTCAATTAACTGCTCCGGTAAAATGGACACAATCAGTACAAAACATGATAAAAGATGGAGCTTCCAGCTTTACAGAAGTAGGTCCCGGAAAAGTATTACAGGGACTTGTTAAAAAAGTAGATCGCAAAATGGAAACTTCTTCAGCAGCGGTTTAAATTTCAAAGTATCGTAATCAAAAAACGCCCAAGCTGAGCTTGGGCGTTTTTAGTTATAAATTTTAAATGCTATTCAGAATTAATTCTGAGATCACTCTAGGTTTAAGCATTCACAAATTCAATTACAGTCTTAGTAATAAAATTAATTTGCTCTTCATCCAATTCGGTATGCATTGGTAAAGAGATCACTTCTTTTACTAATTGATTGGTCACCTTAAAATCAGCTTCGTTATAGCGCTCATCAGTATATGCTTTTTGTAGATGAAGCGGAATTGGATAATACACGCCACAAGGAATATTATTTTCCTGTAAATGCTTTACCAAAGCATCTCTTTTTCCATTAGTGATTTTCAAAGTATATTGATGAAAAACATGCGTATCGTCTTTTCCTACTCTTAGCGGAGTTTCGATATTTTCCTGACCTTTTAGAGCTGCATCATAAAGATCTGCCGATTTTCTTCGTGCCTCGTTATAAGAATCAAGTTTCGGTAATTTTGCTCTTAAAACTGCGGCCTGCAAACTATCTAATCTAGAGTTTACACCAACCACATCGTGATGATAACGCTCGTACATCCCGTGATTTACTACACCGCGAATAGTATGGGCCAATTCATCATCATTCGTAAAAAGCGCTCCACCATCACCATAACAGCCTAGGTTTTTAGAAGGGAAGAAAGAAGTAGCTCCAATATGCCCAACTGTTCCCGCTTTATAAGAATTCCCGGTTTTATCGTGATACACTGCACCAATTGCCTGGGCATTATCTTCAATCACAAAAAGATTATGTGCAGATGCGATATCCATAATTGCGTCCAAATTTGCGGTTTGTCCAAACAAATGCACAGGGACAATCGCTTTAGTTTTTGGCGTAATGGCTGCTTTTATTTTTTCAGGATCAATATTAAAAGTATCTGGTTCTACATCTACAAGAACCGGAGTTAAACCTAATAATGCGATCACCTCTACCGTTGCTGCAAAAGTAAAATCAGCAGTGATTACCTCGTCACCCGGCTTTAATCCCAAGCCCATCATTGCGATTTGTAAAGCATCAGTTCCGTTACCACAAGGGATTACATGCTTTGCACCAAGATATTCTTCCAGTTCTTTCTGGAAATTCTGAACTTCAGGTCCGTTTATAAACGCAGTTGAGGAAATAACCTCATCAAAAGAAGTATTAATTTGATCTTTTATTCCTTCGTATTGACCCTTAAGGTCAACCATCTGTATCTTTCTCATTTGTTTTTTCTTGTGAATTCAAAATTACGAAATATAGCAGCTATTGCCATACATTTTTATGGAAACCCCTACTTTTGCAATTCAAATTCTTTGTTTTGCGAGGTATTTATAATTTACTTACTAATTTAACTAAAGCGGCTCTTCCGCTACCAGCACAGTTTAACCCAAAATTAAAACTGTTTGTAGAAGGTAGAAAATCGGTTTTTCAAAAACTGGAAACATTAGATCTTTCGGAAGAATGGATTTGGTTTCATGCTGCATCCCTGGGAGAGTTTGAGCAGGCTGTCCCTATTATGGAGGCGATGAAGAAAAACTATCCAAATTATAGAATTTTGGTAAGCTTTTATTCCCCTTCGGGATACGAAAACAAGAAAAGTCATCCGCTAGCTGATGCAATTGTGTATTTACCCATCGATACGCCAAGTAATGCTAAGCGTTTTGTAACTACACTTCAACCAAAACTCGCCTTTTTTATTAAATATGATATCTGGCCTAATTTCCTGAAAGAATTAAAAGATCACCAAATTAGGACCTTCCTTATTTCAGGAGCTTTTCGTAAAGACCAGATTTATTTTAAACCCTACGGAAGTTTATTTAGAGAAGCTTTGCATGTTTTTGAACATATTTTTCTTCAGAATGAATCTTCTAAAGCGCTTTTAGAAACAATTACTATTGAAAATACCACGGTAAGTGGTGACACCCGTTTTGATCGTGTCGCAAGGCAACTAGAATATGACAACACACTTAATTTTGTAGCTGAATTTAAACAAAACAAGACCTGTATTGTCGCGGGAAGCACCTGGCCAGAAGATGATGCGATTTTGTTAGATTATATTAATACGGCCCCAGAAGAAGTGAAATTTATTATCGCTCCGCATGAAATTAAACCTGAGAAAATTGCTCGTCTAAAAGCTCAAATTTCAAAAAATACGATACTTTTTTCCGAAAAAAATAATGCTGAAATTCAGCAATATCAAGTATTAATTATAGATACGATCGGCTTATTGACCAAAATCTATAATTATGCCGACGTTGCTTATGTTGGCGGTGCTGCCGGTACCAGCGGTTTGCATAATATTTTAGAACCAGCAACATTTGGTGTTCCGATAATTATCGGTAAAAACTTCGAAAAATTCCCAGAAGCCAGACAACTTCAGAAGTTAGCCGGATTATTTTCGGTTGCTTCCGCAGAAGAATTTAAAGATGCTACCACTAAACTTGTTGATGATAAAACATTCCGAGAAAAAACAGGAATGATAAGTGGGCACTTTATAAATAGCAATACCGGGGCTACTGCTGCTGTTATTTCTTATCTAAAAAATCATGATTCCTGAATTTAGTCGATTTTAACACTTGTTACTAAAATTGATTAAAAATACATCCTCTAGATAGTATTAATCGTAATTTCGGTCTATTCAACAATATTTAGATATGAAAAGATTAATTGTCATAAGCGGATTTTTAGCTATAACAGCGGGTTCTTTTTGGTCTTGCCGTGAAGAACCGCAAAAAACTGTCGTAAAGGAAAAACAAGTTGAGAAGCAAGATGATGAAGGAATTCTAGAGCGTACAGCAAAAAAAGTAGATAAAAAAGTTAACAAAGAAATAGATGAAGAAATTGATAAGATTGGTGATGATAATTAAGACGTATTAAGAAAATTTCTGATGATGGGAAAGATTTAGAAAATCCTTAATAAAATTTTAGAATAATTTTTTATCAGTCTGTCTTTCTACAGCTTACATTTATCCTAACCAAAAAATTAATATTTTATGAAGCGTTACTTTTTAATTTTAGCTTCATTCCTTACTATTTCTCTTACAATGAATTCTTGTAGAGAAACTACGGATGAAGATACCGACGATACTGAATTAAATGATGGTATGGTAAAAGACCAGTCTGATGATTATGATGACATGGACGATGATGATAATAGTGTTGAAGAAGACTTAGAGCAAGCTGCCGATGATACAGGAAATGCTATCGAGAATGCTGCCAATGAAACCGGAGATGCTGTTGAAAATGCCGCAAATGAAACTGGTAATGCTATCGACGACGCAGCCAACGAAACAGAAAATGCTGTGAATGATGCTGCCGATGAGATTGATGGATCAGACGATTATTAATTAAGATAAACAAAGAAAAAATTATGTCTAGAGGTATTATTATTTTAGCTGCACTAGTTGCGACACTAGTTTTAACTTCATGCCGAGAAGATAAATCGGATGTTGAAAAAGCAGCAGATAGCGTTGAAGATGCAGCCGACGATGTTGGTGATGCAGTGGAAGATGCAGTTGATTAAAAATAACTGAGCAATTCATAGAAAAGCCCTTTCAAATGTGAAAGGGCTTTTTTTTGTCATGCAATGGTATATTATTGATAAACTTTAATATAGTCGATATAGAATTTAGTAGGAAGAATATTGTCATCTACTTCAGGCCCACCAAAGTTTCCACCAATTGCCATATTCAGTAAAAAATAGAACTTATGTCGAAATGGATAATGCTCATCATCTTTTACTTTAGGTGAAAAAGTATACACTTTTTTTCCGTCGATAAAATAAACAATTTCATCTTTAGACCATTCTACTTTGTATATATGAAAATCGTCCTCTACGTTATCGATTTTCGTCACTTTTGTACTGGCATTATTGCCATGATTTGCAGGCGTATGTAAAGTTGTATGTAGGGTATCTTTCATACGGCCAACATATTCCATAATATCGATTTCTCCGGAAGCAGGCCAACCCACTTCGCTTATATTATTTCCCAACATCCAGATCGCCGGCCAAATACCATGTCCGCCAGGTACTTTTGCACGGGTTTCTATAGTGCCGTATTTAAATTCGAACTTTTCCTTAGTGTTTATCCGAGAACTGAAATAATCGTCGCCATCTTTTTCAGCAGTAATTATCGCCATCCCGTCTTTAATTTCAATATTTTCTGGACGATAAACCTGGCGCTCGTTATTTCCCCATCCACAAATATCAGGACAACCATTACCATTCTCGTAGCTCCAATAATCCATATTTAAGCTATTTCCATCAAAATTTTCTTCCCAGATCATTTCTTTTTCCTGAGCACCACAACTTTGTAGACTCAAAAAAACTATCCCTAAAATTGCGAATCTTGTCTTCATACTATTTGAATTCAAAATTAGCTTTTTTAAGATCTACAGAGTTTCCACCAATCATCACTTCAAAATCACCAGCTTCAGCTTCCCATTTTTTGTTAGCCGTAAAATAGGTGATCATTTTCTTATCGATAGTAAATTTCACCGTCTTACTTTCACCTGGCTGTAGTGAAACTTTTTCAAAAGCTTTTAATTCTAAATTTGGTCTTGTAATGCTACCTACCAGATCATGCAAATACAACTGAACAGTTTCTTCTCCGGCCATTTCTCCGGTATTCTTTACTGAAATTGAAGCTTCTATTTCTCCATTTTCAGAAAATGAATTAGCGCTTAAGTTGATATCACCATATTCAAAATCAGTAAAACTAAGTCCGAATCCAAAAGGATATAAAGCTTCCCTTGGCGAATCGGTATAATGGGAATAAGTTACCTGCGCGCCACCATCTGGTCGTCCTGTACTTTTTACATTATAATACAAAGGTTCCATTCCTGAATTATGCGGAAAAGACACCGGTAATTTTCCGGAAGGATTGTACTTTCCAAAAAGAACCTCAGCAACCGCGTTACCATGCTGCGAACCTAAAAACCAAGATTCTACAATTGCAGGAACATTTTTATCACTCCAACTTAAATCCATTGGGCGCCCATTCATTAGAACCATCACTACATTCTTATTCGCCTTTTGAATTGCTTTAATTAGATCATCCTGCACTCCGGCAAAACCAATATTTGCCTGGCTACGACCTTCCCCAGTTTGAAAAGCATCTTCACCAACTACCAAAACAACTAAATCTGCGGATTTCGCTAATTTTTCAGCTTCAGCAAAACCACTTTTATCATCTTCGTTGAAAGTCATAGGATTTAAAAATGAACGATCTCCGGTTGAAAGTTTAGCCCCTTCCGCATAAGAAACTTTTAATCCTTTTGGCGCATGATTTTTGATTCCTTCGAAAACCGAAACTGCCGAATTCTCTACTGCATGCGCTCTCCAATTTCCTAACGGTGAATCTTTATCGTTTGCCAATGGCCCAATAACTGCGATGTTTTTTATCGAATTTGAGATTGGTAATATTTCATTCTCATTTTTTAAAAGTACGATCGATTTCTTACCGGCTTCTAAAGCTACTTTCTGATTTGCTTCAGAATACAACTCTGATTTCTCAAAAGCTTCATCACAATATTTATAAGGATCATTAAAAAGCCCCAATCTGAATTTTACACGAAGAATTCTTTTTACCGCGTCATCGATCAAAGATTCGTCAACTTTTCCTTCTCCGATCAATTCTTTTAAGGAAGATTCGTAGGCGCCACCTTCCATATCCATATCACTACCAGCTTTTACGGCTAATGCAGCAGCTGCTTTTTTATCCTTTGCAACACCGTGCGGAATAAGCTCTGTTATCGATCCCCAATCTGAAACTACAAATCCATCCCAACCCCAATCGCCTTTCAGCAAATCTCTTTGTAAATAAGTACTTGCCGTAGCCGGAACTCCGTCTATTTCGTTAAAAGAATTCATAAAAGTCGCCACACCTGCATCTGCAGCCGCTTTAAACGGAGGTAAAATCGTATTGTTTAATTCGTAAATCCCAACATTTACAGTATTGTAATCTCTACCCGCTTCAGCAAAACCATAACCTGCAAAATGCTTGGCACAGGCAGCGATGGTTTTAGCATCTGAGAGATCATCACCTTGCAAACCTTTAATTCTAGCCACCGCAATTTTAGAATTCAGGTAAGGATCTTCCCCGGCGCCTTCCATAATTCTACCCCAACGAGCATCTCTAGAGATATCCATCATTGGTGCAAATGTCCAGTGAATACCCGCTGCTGCGGTTTCTCTACCGGCTACTCTTGCCGTTTTTTCCATCAATTCTAAATCCCAGCTGGCACTTTCTCCTAGTGGAACCGGAAACATGGTTTGATACCCATGAATCACATCATAGCCAAAAATCAACGGAATTTTAAGTCGGCTATTTTCCATGACCAGCTTTTGCGCCTCGCGAGTATGTTCTACGGAAGTCACATTAAGCATCGAACCTACCAAACCATTTTTAAGATTCTCGAGTTTCTTTTCATTATCGGTTCCCGTGGCAGGACCGGTAACATCCCAACTTCCGTTATACTGTACCATTTGCCCGATCTTTTCTTCGAGTGTCATTAAAGCCAAAACCGAATCTACTTTTTGCTCTATATCCTTTGGATCCTGAGATTTTACCACAGGCTTTTTATAGGTGGAGAATGCCACTAAACCAAGCGACAGAAATACTCCAATTATTGCTAGTCTTTTTTTCATATCTAACTTAAAAATGAGCCACTGGGAAGAATATTTCAGTTTCCCGGCAGCCCTTTATTTTTAATCTTCTAAATCTTATTGATAAACTTTCACAAACTCAACTTCCATCGTATCCTGCGTAAAATTAGGATCTATAGTTCCTCCTAAATTACCACCCATAGCAACATTTAGAATTAGAAAGAAAGGTTGATTAAATGGTGTACTCGCATTATTTTCAAATTCATGAAATATTACGTTATCTACAGCAAAAAGTATATGGTCTGCATTCCATTCTAAAGTATAGGTATGAAATTCAGAAGCTACATTTTCAACTTCTGTTCCCTTGGATACTCCTTCTCCTCCAGAATTTCCGGGATAGTGTAAAGTTCCTAAAACTTCACCAAGATCATTACCTACATGCTCCATAATATCAATTTCCCCACTTGCAGGCCATCCTACTTCAGCAAAATTAGATCCTAGCATCCATATAGCAGGCCAGGTTCCTCCTGCAGATGGTAATTGTGCTCTTACCTCTATTCTACCGTATTCAAACTCTTGTTTATCCTTTGTAGTAAGTCTTGCCGAAGAATAATCAAACCCATTAGTACTTTCTGCAATTGCATTGATCTTTAATGTCCCATCATTTACTACGGCATTATCTGCTATGTAATATTGGCTTTCGTTATTTCCCCAACCATTATCACCATTACCGGTTTCAAAATTCCAACTATCGGTATCTAAAGCATCGCCATCAAATTCTTCTTCCCAAACCAGATTTCCAAATTCGCTGACTAATTCTTTTCCTTCAGCAGAATCATTTCCGCTACCGCCACCACGAGGGTCTGTAGTGAATTTCACATACCAAGCTAAAGCAGGATTAGAGCTAGGAATTCCTCGCACATATAAAAAATCATCTGTAATCTCTAAAATCTCATACGTACTGGTTCCTATGTAATAAGACATAAATCCACCATCTGAGATCATCATCTGTGTACCGGTAGAAACATCTTCTCCAAAGCCCGATTGTGCTGAAGCAAGGTTTAAAAATTTTTCTCCGGAAGTATCAAAAGGAAGGCATTGATCTTCTGAACCTCCGCCGCCGCCAACGCTTAAGAAATCTGCATTGAAGAAAGTTGCTCCATTGTTATCATGATTAAAAACAATACTATTATTTTCATCCAGACTTAGCGTAATCATCTCGTTGTAGAAACAAGGATTTCCCGATTTTTCGAAAGGTGCTGCAGTATAGTAATCTGGAGTGGCAGTTTCTACCGGCCCTACACCTAAATGTGCATTGAGACCAGCTGCCACATACCATGTTTTAGTATCATCACCAGTTAATAGCGATTTAGTTTCTGGATCATCAAATTCACTAAAAACTGTAACTGAAGTCGTCATAGAACTTGCTGTCCCCGCTGTACCGGTTGCGATTACTGTCACAACATATTCATTTATTCCTGTTGAAGTAAATGAATGGACTACATTACCATTAGAGACATTTGTAGTAGTATTATCTCCAAAAGTAAATTTATAGTTTATCGCATTATCTGCTGATGCTTCAAATTGCACCTGCCCGCTACCATCCCCATAAGGATTTTCTGCATCGGCATTTACGACCGTTGCTTCTATAGAAAGATTTGAAGGCGCCATAACTTCTCCAAATTCCTGATCGTCGTCCTGGCAGCTTTGTAAAAAGCTACCAAAAATGATCATCAAGCCTAATATATATTTAAAATTCTTCATTTTTTAGTCATTTTTAATTTGAACATCATCAAAGTAGAACGTACCACCTTCGGTGTTTCCATAGTCATAAAAAACAACTACAGTATCATATCCGGCATTAGCATCGAAGGCAGCAAAACTTGTTAGATCAAAATTAAGCTCTTCCCACTCGTTTGCTACAGTAGTTGTTTGCTGAACCTCTACTATAACTGACGGATTTCCATTGGCATCTGGCGCTGAAGTAGAGTTTTCTAATTTCAAAAGGATTGGTGCTCCCGTTTTAGGAGACCAGGTTTTCATAGAGATTATTGTACTCTGGCTAAAATCGATAGCGCCATCTAAAAGTTGTGATGCACCAGCCCAGGTTTCTGCACCGTCGTTCTTCACCAGCTCGGTTACATTTGTACTGGTATTAATTCCTGAAGCATCAGGATTTTCTATAACCGCTGCATTTGCTCCTCCAAACCCAGACCAGCTATAGTCTACTAAAGCTGAATCGAAAGTTAAAGGAAATTCTGGTTCTGCTGTCTGCACTCCATTAGTTTGCATAAGATCATCAATATAGAATGTCCCACTAGTTTCACCAGGACCATCAATAAACATAGTTACCGTACCGTATTGACCTGTTGGCACAAAAGCTTCGCCTACTCCCTGGCTTCCGTCGATATAACTTTTAGTTGCTGTATTAAAATCGAAAGTAAGTTCTTCCCATCCTGTACCACCGTGAGTAACAGAAACCTCATTTTGACGTTCTCCATCAACGCCTCCTTCCAGTTTTATTAGAATTGGAACCGATACTTCGGAATATAATTTAAGCTTGATTAGTTTATTATCACCACTAAAATCAAGAGCTTCTCCTAAGTTAAACGATCCACCTTCGTATCCGTTGCCCGAATTAGTGATCGCACCTACATTGGTTTCTACATTATGAATTCCTGATAATTGGGGATTGCTAACTACTTCAAAACTTGCTCCGTTGAAGGTTACAAATTGATAATCTACAGTTGCATCATCAAAAGTTACAGGGAATGTAATCGCTCCGCTTGCGCCATCGATCATAACTTCCTCAGTATACTCTGTAGTTGCTGCTCCTCCACTTAAAGCTACGACTCTTACAGTGTACGTCCCTATATCATTATATTCGTAAGATGCAGTTTCTCCTTCCATAAGTAACACTGGAGTTTCCTCTTCCGATTCTCCAAAGTATACCTGATAGCCAGAAGCATTATCTGCAGTAGCGCTTACAGAAATTTCGTAAGGATTTGTTTGAGCTGGTGTGATCGTTACTTCCAAATTCTCTGGAGCTAAGAACGAAACGTTGAGAGATTGAGTGGCTTCAGCAACTTCACCATTTAGATTCATCGCGTAAATGGTAACATCGTATTGCCCTTCAGCATAGGTATGTTCTACCTGGTTTCCAGGAGCAAATGTTTCTGAAATTTCACTTCCATCTCCAAAATCTACACTAAACATATTGGCTCCAGTAGCTGAAGGCACTACACTTACCTCACCAGAATTATCCTGCTTTACGGTAAACTTAGCTGCAATATCTGATGGCATTGCAATCTCTACATTTTCCAAACTATCATCATCTGAACATGATAAAAAGAAAAGAATGGAAAAACACGCTATTATTGATTTTGTATAATTCTTCATATTCTAAATTTTAATAACCTGAATTTTGATCCCAATTCCCCTGAGCAAATTGTATTTCTTCTAATGGAATAGGAAAAACCTCGTTCTTGCCTGTTGTAAAACCATTGATGAACTGTTCGGCTCTACCTGTTCTTACTAAATCAAAGAATCGATGACCTTCACCTACTAATTCAGATCTTCTATCTTGATAAATTTGCTCGGTAAGCCCAGAACCACTAATATCTACAGACTCTAACCCAGCACGATCTCGTACCGTATTTAAGTAAGCTCTTGCCTGTGTATCATCAATACCGCCGCGATTTAAAGCTTCAGCGGCCATCAATAATACATCAGCATAGCGAATTGCTCTATAATTATTGGGCTGCGTTAAGTTGGCGTCTCCAAGATTATCGTTTTGGCGTGGTAAATATTTAC
Organism: Zunongwangia endophytica; assembly: GCF_030409505.1. Classification (NCBI taxonomy): domain Bacteria; kingdom Pseudomonadati; phylum Bacteroidota; class Flavobacteriia; order Flavobacteriales; family Flavobacteriaceae; genus Zunongwangia; species Zunongwangia endophytica. The sequence continues at coordinate 2,379,918 of NZ_JAUFPZ010000002.1, forward strand.
GATTGTAATATCCGGTATGCCCGGTAACATCATCTTGATTTCCGATATTATAAGATGCCCCGGTTTCTGAAGCCCATTCTTCAATATCCAAAATGCTTACATCTTGTCTTAAATCTCCCTCTTCAAAAGAATTATAAGCATCTTCTGTAGGTAAATTAAAGCCATATCCAGATTCGAAAACAGGACCGGCATAACCACGAATTCCGCTAAATCCTACCATCACATTACCTTCACTACATTGCAAGCAATCAAAACCTGCCCCTTCTGTACCGGTGTATTGAATTTCAAAAACAGATTCTGCACTATTTTCTGCTGAATATTCAAAAAGATTGGCATAATCTTCTCCACCTTGGGTTCCGTAAAGATGATATTTGCCAGAATTGATCACTTTTTGAAGTTCTGTTGCAGCTTCAGAGAATTTGTCTTGATATAAATAAACTTTCCCTAGCAATGCCTGTGCAGCACCTTTGGTTACTCTACCAACTTCAGGAGCATTTTCAGCTAAATTTTCCTCGGCGTATGCCAAATCCTGCTCGATAAGTGCATACACTTCAGCTTTAGAAGCTCTTGGTATAGTTTGCGCCTCACCAAGTGTAAATCGACCTTCCGGTTTAATTGGGATAGGCCCAAAAAACTTCAGCAATTCAAAATTAAAATAAGCTCTTAAAAAGTATGCTTCTGCTAATATTTGAGATTTGCCATCAAATTCAATATTATCAGCATTCTCTAAAATAAAACTAGCACGATACACACCGGCAAAATTCCAATCCCAGATATCATCAAGATTATCGTTTACAGGGTTATGTTGCATACGATCTACTTGTTGCCAGCCAATCACATCTGTTGCACTTTCTCCACCAGCATTGGCATTATCTGAAGCTATTTCTGACAACAGAATATTTACATATGTACTTTGCAAAATATCGTAGGCACCTATAAGTGCGTTATAATAATCATCTTCTGAAGTAAAGTAAGAATCGGAGTTAATGCCGAATGGTGGATCTACTTCTACATAATCATCACCACAGGAAGTCACTCCAAGTGAAACAGCGATTGCTGCCAACATTATATTTTTTTTGATATTTATCTTCATCATCATTTTTTTAAAATTCAAGATTTACACCTAGCATATAAGTTCTTGGTAAAGGATAAAAACCTATATCGATACCTCCACCAATTGGTTCACCTGTTGAGGCAGTTGGATCGTAACCAGAATATTCGGTAAACGTATATACGTTATCTACTTTACCATAAATTCTGAATTTATCGATCGATACTTTCTGAGTAAATTCTGAAGGAATAGTATATCCAAGACTTACCGTCTGAACTCTGGCAAAAGAACCGTCTTCTATATAAAAATCTGAAAACACTTTATTTGAAGTTGCTGCGGTAGTAACTCTTGGCACTTCGTTGCTTGTTCCTGCACCCGTCCAGCGATCTAGCACATAACTCATTCTATTTACATTGGGCTGGTCCCTTTCGTAATTGCGAACAATATCGTTCCCAAGGTTAGAGAACATATAAGTAGCAAAATCAAAATTCTTAAAATTAAAACCGAAATTAAATCCTAAAGATACTTTTGGAATAGGGTTACCAAGATCTGTACGGTCGTCGCTGTTTATCACGCCATCACCATTAAGGTCTTTATAACGAATATCCCCAGGCTTTGCATTGGCTCCAAGCGATAATTGTGATGGATGAGCATCAACTTCAGCCTGATTTTGGAAAATTCCATCGGTTTGATATCCATAAAAATATCCAATTGGTTTTCCTTCTTCCATTCTAGAAATTAAAGGTTGGCCTACCCCAAAATTACCTCCTTCAATAAAATCGGTACCATTTACTTGAGTAACTTCATTATCCAGCGTACTTACATTAAAGGATGCATTAAAAGAAAAGTCATCGCTAAAATTATCACTGTAGCTAAGAGCAAACTCCCAACCCGCATTTCTTACCGATCCTGCATTAATAGTAGGACTTCCAGATGCCGGAGCACCTACCCCGTAAATACCTGAAACAGGAATATTAGGAATTAACAGATTATCACGGTTGTTAATAAAATAATCTACAGTAAGTTCAAATTTTCTGTCGAAAAAGTTCGCATCTAAACCGACATCAAATTTTTTGGCTTCTTCCCATTGTAGATCTGGATTCGCCAATTGCCCTAAAGCACGACCATTTACTAATAATTGTTCCTGCCCAAGTACATAAGTCGCTTCTCCTCCCAATAAAGCTAAATATCCAAAATCTGGAATTCGATCATTACCTAAAATACCGTAACTAGCACGTAGCTTCAAGAAATTAAGGAATCCGTCTTCATTAAAGAAATTCTCATCTGAAATTACCCAACCTGCAGTCGCAGAAGGAAAATATGCTATACGATTATTTGGCGCAAATCGCGTAGAGCTATCTCTACGTAGCATAACCGATAACAAATATTTATCTTGAAATGCATACTGAAGACGCCCAAAATAAGATAATCTTCTAAGCTTATAAGCATACGAAGAGTTAGTTTGCTCTTCACCCGTACCATTGGCACTACTTAGATCTGCAAACTCCCAACTATTGGCCTGTACACCAGTTCTAGATCCATACAGACCTTCACCATTGGTTTCGTAAGCCGTCATACCGACCAAAAAAGTTACATCGTGATCGTCTCTAAATGTATTTTCGTAAGTATTAAAGAGGTCGAATGTATAATCATTGTCATTAATCTTTCCTAAGGTTACCGAGCTATTTGTGTTGGTATAGATCTTACCTGTACCATAATTAAATTGCGGTATAAACTCTCTATTTTTAGTATTACTAGTATTAAAACCTATACGAGCTTGTAAGTTCAGATTAGTCGCATAATCTAAACTTGCCTGTACCGTACCACTTAAACGATTAGTAATAAACTTGTTGTAGGTATTATCTAATTGTGTTAACGGATTTACAACCTCATTACCGAGATTAATCTGACCATCTAGATTATTTACTGAAGGATCTATAGTAGGGGCAATATTCGCCGCATTAAATAAAACAGAGCCTAAACTAAAGCTATTCACTGTACTGCTCTCTGTACTATTATAAAATAGTTTAGTTTGAACGTTAAGCTTATCGGTAATATCGGCATTTAAAGTAACCTTCGCCGTGCTACGCTCAAATTGAGACTTTTCTGGAGAAATAATTCCCTCCTGCTTCAAATTTGAGGCGCCAATAGAATAAGTAATCTTCTCTTCTCCACCTGTAATGGATAAGTTATGACTAGTTACCGTCGCTTCCTGAAAAACTTCTTCCTGCCAATCTGTACCAGAACCAAGATCGCTAATATTAGAAAATGGCAAAGATTGGCCAGCATTGGCGTAGCTTTCATTTAATAGCAACGCATATTCTGTAGCGTTTAGAACCGGTAGCTTCCTAGTGGTTTCCTGAATACCGGTATACCCTTCGTAAGATACTTTTGTTTTCTGATTTTTCTTACCAGATTTGGTGGTTACCAAGATCACACCATTGGCACCAATCGTTCCATAAATCGCGGCCTGGGCATCCTTTAAAACCGTTATATTCTCAATATCCTGAGGGTTAATACTATTTAATCCCCCTTCATATTGAAAGCCATCCAGAATGATAAGTGGTTTGTTGTTACCGTTGGTAGATATTCCTCGAATCCTGATATTGGATTCGGCTCCGGGAGAACCGCCTGTAGGAGTCACATTAACACCAGAAGTTGTTCCCTGCAATGCTTGTGCTGCATTTACTGGCTCTAGTTTTTCGATGGTTTCTGCTCCCACATTAGAAACAGCTCCTGTAATGTCTCTTTTTCGTTGTTCACCATAACCAATAACTAACACTTCATCTAAAGCTTGAGAATCTACAGCTAAAGCTACGTCAATTGATTCCTGACTGCTTATTACAATTTCTTTACTGGTATATCCGATATAAGAATATACAAGTACATCTCCTACGGAAACATTATCAATTTCATAATTACCGTCAAAATCGGTAATTACTCCATTCGTAGTTCCCTTAAGCAAAACGTTAACTCCAGGTAAAGGCATTTGCGTTTCATTTTCTGAAACTGTACCACTAACCGAAAACGTTTGAGCGTGCATGCCAAATGAAAGCATACAAAATAAAATAAGTAATAGTACTCTATTCATTTGTGATTTATTTTGTTTAGTTCGCAATTTAAGATGAATGGCAAATAAAAAACTAAAATAACACCCTTACAAAAAGTATACATTCTGAAAAATTATCGTAAAAATTGAGAATTCCTTAAAGGTTACGCCTAAAAGCAAGGCACAGAGGGTATTTGTAAAATGAAATATAATTAACTATAAATGAATAAAATAGCTATATGTTGTGGTAATGTTGAGGTATATATTGTATTTGTAGAGGAATTAAAATTCTAAGATGTAGTTCACTAAACTTTGTTCATGATCTAATTCCATCTTTTTACGCAAACGATATCGTTTTATTTCCACACTCCTAACCGAAATGTTCAATAATGGTGCTATTTCTTTAGAAGATAAATTAAGCCTTAAATAAGCACAAAGCTTTAGATCGTTTGAAGTTAAATTAGGATGCTTCGACTTTACCATCTGTAGAAAATCTTTGTCTGCATTATCGAAAGCTTCTTTAAAGAATTTCCAATTATCCTCTTCTTTAATATTGGCATCAATTGTTTTTAAAACCGAAGCTATATCTTTAAGCTGCGAAACTTCAGAAAGCTCTTTCTTAATCTTATTCAGCACTTCATTTTTACGAATAATATTCATCGTCGATGCTGCAAGTTCTCTATTTTTCGAAATTACATCTGTTTCTAATTGCTCATTCTTAAGCTTCATTATTTCTTGCTGAGCCTCAAGCTGTTGCAACTCTGCTTTTTCCTGCTCTATCTCGATCATCTTTTCGTGTCGCCTCCTATAATATCTCGTATAAAAATGATGGGTTATAACTATAATTAAGACCAATAAAACTATATAGGCGAAAACTGCAAACTTAGATATAAACCATGGCTTGGCAATTGAGAAAGAAAAAACGACCGTATTTGTGTCTTGACTATCATACCTTGCTTTTACCTGAAACTCATAATCCCCGTATGGTAAATTTTCAAAACTTGCTTTACTCTCCGCCCGATAGGTTGTCCACTCTTCACTAAAGCCTTTCAACCTATAACTATACTTTACTTTGCCGAATTTTTTATAAACAGGCACATTAAAATAAAAATTCAGATAATTTTGTTGATTTTCAAATTCAGGATTTTCAAGATCTTTACTTAAGAGTTTATAGCTTTGATCTTTATTTGCAAGTTGAATACCGTTAATTTCAAGATCGAACAAATCAGCTGTCTTAAAAGGAATCTCAAAAATAGTATACCCATTATTGCTACCTACTAAATATCGATTTTCATCAATTCTAGAAATATTTTCAAAACCGCTAGAAATGTTCCTAAATTCATACGATATCGGTACAGATTTTACATTTATCCCCTCCTGAAAAGCATCTTTTGAAGTATAATAAATCTCATCTTCCGTATAAGCCCACCATTTATCATCTGACGTAAGTTTAGAATTTCCTGAGCTCCTCTTTATATCCTGAAAAGAGCGATTTAATTTATTATCAGCACTAAAGCTATCATTTTTTCGATCATACTGCTGAATTGTAGTTGCAGTAGAATAATAAATGTCGTCATTAAAATGAAAAACATATAGGCCAGAACTTACCTGATCTTCTACCTCATAATTTTTTAAAGTTTTTACTTTTTGTTCTTCAATATCAATATTCAGTTTAAAAATGCCTTTATGGTCGTGACCAACCCATAATTCATCATTTTGTCCTATAATAATATTACGAGCTGACAAATCGAATCCTTCCAAAGGAATAATTCTTTTAAAGCCATCACCAATCCTAAAAAAACTTAAGCCATTGTAATGTCCTTGTATAAAACCATCTTTAAAAGGAAGAACCATCCAGGTTCCTCCACCATCAAAGATTTGTTGGATTGAATTACTATTAAGTATAAAAGTACCACGATCGTGACCTATAAATAATTTGTTTTGATATACATTTAAGCTCCAAATCTGGCCGCTGGTCCCTTCTATTAAACTGAAACTATTTGAATCTCTATTTCTTTTATAAAGTCCTTGATTCGTTCCTAAATATAATTGATCCTGATATTTAACGCTGCAATAAACCGTACCCAGTATCCCTGTAATATCTGAAAATATAGATAACTGACTATCTTTTTCAATTAAACTTATGCCGTTATCCAAACCACACCAAATGTTTCCTGCTTCATCCTCAAACAAAGACAAAACGGTATTATTAACAATATCGGGTTGAACGAACTGCCGAATAGTTTGTTTAGAAATATCAAGAGTAAATAATCCATCCCCTATACTACCCAAGACTAATTTTTCATCTTCGGTAAACTCCGCAGTAAAAAAACTCGAATTGATAGGATAATTTTGCAGAGTAAAAGATTTCCAATCGCCATTATTGAATGTAAAAAGACCGTTATCGCGAGTAATTGCTATACTTTGGTTATTCCATTGAAATATTTCAATAATAGCATTTATGCCAATTTGGTCGAAACCCACTTCTTTTTTAATTCCTCCAGACTGAATTGAGTAAAGACCATCTTCAGCCACTTGAAAATAAACTGATTCTCCAGATTTAAAAAGATTAGAAATTGTGCTATCGAAGTTTGTAACACTTATGGTTTTTTTGGTTTTATGATAGCTGAGTAATCGACTAAGACTCTGGAATATAATGTAATCTCCAAATTCTTCGATATGCCAAATTTGTTCGCCTTCCCTTATACTAGAGGACAACTTATTTACCAAGGAGGTATACACTAAATTCCCTAAACTATTGTATCGCCAATAGCCAAAATCCATATAGGAACCGGTGTAAATAAGACCATCAATAAACTTCACAGCTCGTACAGGCTCACCATTAGGCAATTTATTGATATTCCATTGCTCGCCGTTATAACTTAGAAGACCTTCGTTATTGGCAAAGTACATCCAATGATCATCAGATTGATTAATCATCCAATTTTGATTGCCTGCATTATAAGTTTTCGTATCAAAATTAGAAATAGGCGGAAGTTCCTGGCTATTACAAAACCCAGGAATGAGCAAGAAGAGAATTAACCAGCAAATAATCATCAGGCTTTAGGTAAAAGATTTACTGCAAACTAAACAAAAAAGCCAATTTAGCCTAGGAAGGCTTTTGAGAACTACTTTTAAACTGTCGCAATTCTCTCCTCAGGTCTTCCATAGATTGCTGAAGTTGTTGAAATAATCCATTTTCTGAAGGATTATCAATATTAAAAGTAAGCTTACTGTTAACTTGCCATAATTCCTGAATATCACCAAGTTTTACCTCTATAGGTAAATATTCTTCATTCAGAGAAATTAACAAAAGCTTAGAAGGATCTGGAAGCCGCTGGATTTTCTTGATCAAAACCGAATCATACATTACGACCACATAAACACGATTATTGTTTACCTCGTCCATACCTCCAACGCCTTTAGCCATTACCCACTCTCCCGGTCGATAATTTGGCAACATACTATCTCCTTCAACCTGAAAACCCCGATAACTTGCGTTTCTAAATTCAGGCAAAGGAATATCGAAAGCCGGTAATTGAGTATACCATTCTACATCCTGCACATTATGAGGATAACCGGCTGCAGCTTTTTGATTTACCATGACGATATTTTCGTTATCGCCAACGCGATCTACCGTAACAACCTTCGGGCTTACATCGCCTTTAGAAATCTTCAGATATTTTTGACCGCTATCGCCAAAAAGCCAAAGAGGATTTATACCAAATTGTCTTAAAAGCTCAGCAACAACTTTTCCTGAAAGCTTGGTTCTTCCACGTTCTATATCTGCCGTAGAGTTTTTAATTCCTAAAACTTCAGCAAATTCTGACTGCGTGAAATTGTTTTCTTCTCTGACTTCTTTAAAATGCTTAATTTCGATTGATGGTACAGCCATTGATTTAGTATTAGGAATTATTCCATGCAATATGCAAAATATTTGGATTAAATCCAATTTTATAAATTTGTTTTTATGTTTAAGAAAGTTGTTGTCATCTTAGTAATATTATTATCTAATTTCAGTTTTTCTCAAAGTTTACCCGAGGGCTTCGTTTATTTATCTGAAGTTATTCCGGATATCGAAATTGAACTTCGGTATTTAGGAAGCCATAACTTTACCGGAAGGCCAGTTCCAGGCTATGAAAATGAAAAAATAATTTTAAGTGAAAATGCAGCTGAAGCTCTTAGAAAAATTCAACAAGAATTGGAGAACGAAGGTTATTGCCTAAAGATATTCGATGCTTATCGACCGCAACAAGCAGTAGATAGTTTTATAAGCTGGTCTAAAAATGCAGAAGATACTTTGACTAAAACTGAATTTTATCCGAATAAAAAGAAAAGAAATCTATTTAGCTTGGGATATATCGCTACAAAATCAGGACATTCCAGGGGAAGCACAGTAGATTTAACGCTTATAAATGCCAATACGCTTAAAGAACTAGACATGGGTGGGAACTATGATTATTTTGGAGAGCGCTCTCATCATAATTTTGAAGATATCACTAAAAAGCAACGTGAAAATCGAGAATATCTAAAGTCTATTATGAATAAATATGGATTTAGATCATATAGCGAAGAATGGTGGCATTACACCTTTAGAAATGAGCCTTTTCCTGAAACTTATTTTAATTTTCCAGTAAAATAAACTTTAACATGTTGATCATCAAAAATAACGATTTTTAACTTTCTGTTCAAAAATAATTATAACAATTTAAATTTTAGTTAAACTATTTTTGATGAAAACCAATCAATAATGAGAAAAGTTAAATCGCTAGGCCTTAGAAATAGACTACAGCAACTAAAGGATAGATATGATTTAAGTGCGCTAGACCTTGAGGTTCTTAGAAAGGTTCAGAAATATCAAATTAAAAGTATTTGCTGCACAACAGATGGAGGATTTGATAAAGAAACTGGTGAATTTTATACTGAAGAAAGAACACTAAACTATAAGGTAAAGATTGTTTATCAAAAAGAACCAAACTCTAAACTTGACATTGTACTCTTAAAAGCTGAAGAAGCAGAACATGAAGATTTCTTCAAATTCCCTAAAAAGACGGTAAAATTGAATAAAGCAGTATAGTATATTCCTAAACAAAACCGTTATTTTTTAGATTTATTTTAAATAACACCCCTGATTTTTTAGTAATACATATTTTCCCTATTTTTTCAGTAGAAATTAGTTACCTGAGAAATGGAAAAAGAAAAAATTAGGCAGGAGCTGTTCAGTGGTTTTAAATTTCAGGATAAAACTTCAGAAAAAATTCTAGACGAATTAACTCAAATGGCTTCTGCTATTTGCGATACTCCTATTTCATTAATTAGCCTTGTAGGCAAGGAGAAACAATTCTTCAAATCTAAAATCGGACTTGATATTAAGGAAACTCCTATTGAAAGTTCCTTCTGTAGATATGCCATCGAAAACCCGAAAGAAGTTTTAATTGTTGAAGATCCTCTTAATGACGTCCGTTTTAAAAACAATCCTTTAGTATTAGGAGAGCCCTACATAAGATTTTACGCCGGTGCTCCCTTAATTAGTGGTGATGGGATTGCCTTAGGAACTTTATGCGTCATAGACAGAAAAAAACGTGAATTAACATCAACTCAAATTAAAGCACTTCAGATTTTAGCTAATCAAACGATTGACTATCTGGAGCATAAGAAAGAACATCGAAATCAAACCGATCTTCTAAGAAAAAGCATCCTAAAATTCAATAAGCTTAGTAATCATTCTTTAGATGCTTTGTTTCAGTTAGAGGTAAATGAAGAGCGCAATATTCATTTTACCTATATAAATGACACCATAAAAAAGCTTTTACCTCAGCTAAAACCAGAAGAATTCAAAAAAAATCCTTTTAAGGCTTTACCATTTATACACGCAGATGATCGATTAAAATTAGAAAATACCTTTGTAGAATCTATAAAAAACAGAGTAGAATGGGATATCACCTATAGAGTTAGCAAGCCCAACGGTGAGTATGCATGGCATCAATCTCGTGCTTTCCCAGATATCCAGGTTGGAAGAAGAACGATCTGGTACGGAAGTTTTAGAGACGTAACCGATAGAAAGAATTATATAGATTTACTTGAGCAAATTATTTTTGATATTTCACATATTATGCGAAGACCTATCGCAAATATGCTTGGATTGATTCACTTATTAGAAGTTTCCTCTAATGATGAGGATATGCTCAATAACCGCGAAATTATCAAGTATATAAAAGTAGTTTCTGAAGAAATAGATGAGGAGATCAAAGGACTGAATGAAAACTATCAAAAAATAAAGAAAAGCTTCAGTAAATTATATTGAAATAAAAAGTGCCCTAATTTCTTAGGGCACTTTTCAAAACTAATCTTAAAGAAATAACGAAATATTTAATTTTTCACAACTTCGAAATGAGGCTCGAAACTATCGTTACTAGACCAGCTTAATTTTCCGTTGTAATATATTTTATCTTGAATTATATATCGATCACCTTTTAAGTACTCGCTTTTAATGGTATCTATATCTCTCTCATTCCACTGCACTAATGTAAGTGGTTCATCTTCGTCAGAATAATTTTGTAGGATTCTCATTCTATATTCGTCTCCTGATTTAAAAACAACAAAACTTCTAGGTAGATCACTTGTTTCATCATAAACTTCCTGCGCTTTACCATTCTCGACGTAATAAAGTTTTATTTCGTCTGCATTGATTGCATTGGGATGACTAGGATCTAAAAGATTTTCTCCACGTTGATCCTCAACCGTAATCTCAACTGCTACATCTAAATTAAAAGTGTCTGCACCTGGTCTATCCTGACTACATCCTATTGCTAAAAAAGCTACTATAAGTCCTAAAAGTAATTTTGATTTCATTCTGTACTAAGATTTGTTTTACAATTATTTCGTTTGGTAAAATTAAAAAATAATAGACATGAAAAACACCTAATACTCGACAAAATACACTCTTTTCACTAAAAACACCATTTTTAACTCTATTTTGTAGGATATAAGCTACAATTTTAATCTTTAGAGCTACTTTGAGCGAATAAAATGTAAGAATTTACTCTCAAGAAATAAGCTGCTAAACCGTTTATACAGGATGAAAAACACGATTTTAGACAGCTAGAATGGATTAAAAGCATAAAAAAACCTCCAATAGGAGGTTTTTCATCGATTAAATTTTCATTTAAAATATCATTTATTCGAAAAAGCCTTATCGATTCTTGCAATTAAATCTTTATAATGGTATCTACTTAATCGGTCTGAAGTGGAATATTGCATGCGATTGATCTGAGACTTCAGTGTTGCCAATTCGCCACGCATCAAAGGAATTATATCTGTTCCTGCAATATCGTTTCTTTCTTCAAGCTCATTAATGTAACCTATACTCATATCTACATAAGCGCGTTGCAAATTTCTTCGGTATACATCTACCTTTTCACCGCTATAAAGTTCAGTAAAGATCCCACTCCTTAAGTCTTCTAAAAGTGCTATTACTGAATAGTTATTGCCGTGCAATTGCTTATTCTCTATCATTCTCATTAAACGATCTTCATCCAATAAATTACTCAACACTCTTGTCTGAAGTTGTTTGATACGTTCTACCGCACCTGTAGACTGAATCCGATCTAAAATCTCACTATCTAATAACCAATTTGGGGTTGTAAAAGCATTCTTGTTCAAAAAAGCAACTGCTTCTTTTTGAATATCATCTGAAACAGGAGAATACATTACTCCTTCTTGATCTGCAGTTTTTCTAGTTTCATACACTCCACCTACATTAGTCACTACGTGGTATAAGTATCCTCTCCAAAGTTTTATTAGTTCACCGTATACTTCTTCTAGATCATCATAACCATAGCCGTCTTTAGTAGTCCAATCGATCAAATTAGGGACAACCTTTTTCATATTAGCTAATCCATATTCACTTGCCTTTACCTGATCTTTACCTAAACTTTCTCTTTGCGACTGTGGATCACGACCACCATAACCACTACCAAACTCATATATAGGATCTCCAGCTTTTTCTAAGATCCATCGATCTAGACTCTCTTTTTCGTCTTTAGAAGATTCAGCTTCTGGTAAATAACGATATCCCCAGTTAATGGCATAAATATCGTATGGTCCCATCATTCTTATATAACGAACACCTTTATCCTCTGGTTGCGCTACGTAATTTACACGAGCGTAATCCATAATAGACGGAGTTAGACCATATTTTTGGGTAAAAGCTGCCGAACGTAAAGAATCTGTAGGATAAGCTGCACTAGCTTTCATGTTATGCGGAAGACCTAAAGCATGCCCTACCTCGTGTGCAATCACCATACGCATCATTTCCCCAATTTCCTCTTCAGGAGTTTCTAGAGTTCGAGCTTTCGGATTCTGAGCTCCAGCTTCGATCATAAACCTGTTCCTGTAAGAACGTAAGTGATTATGGTACCAAATAATATCACTTTCTATAATTTCCCCTGTTCTGGGATCGGTTACTGAAGGTCCTACGGCATTTCTAGTTGTACTAGCTACATAACGAACCACAGAATATCTTACATCCTCCGGACTAAAATCTGGATCTTCTTCTTTAGTAGGTGGATTCTTTGCTATAATTGCATTTTTAAATCCAGCTGCTTCAAAAGCTTTATTCCAGTCTTCTATCCCTTTCTTAAAATAAGGCCTCCACCGCATAGGTGTAGCAGGATCAAGATAATAAACAATTGGTTTTACAGGCTCTACAAGTTCTCCATTCTTGTAAGCTTCAACATCTTTAGGCTCTAATCGCCATCTTCTAATAATTTCGTAATCATAAGATTTTAGCGCTTCTGAATCGTAATCGTATTTGCCAACGGTAAACCAACCAACTCGATAATCTGCAATTCTTGGCATCATTTTATCTTCAGGAAGAAGAATCATAGACTGGTTCATTAACATAGAAATGGTACTGGCCTGCCCGCGTTCTGGTGGTTCTTCCGCATCGTAAGTCATTACGTGTCTTACTTCTACATTTTCTGGAAAAGCATGTACTTCTTCAATATAAGATCTACTCTTATCTAATCGCTTTACTTTGTATCTTTTTCTGGCAGATGCGTCCATCGCGTTAATAGCAGCAACTTCATCTTCAAAAAGATTTGTCACATCTATAACGTAGGCACTGCTGTCTGGCTTCATCGTTTCAATAGCCGCGCTATAAAGAATGGGCTCAAAATTATTTGCTTTAACCGACTTATTTATAGGTGATTCTTCGTCGCTCTTATTTTCAAAGCTCATCACTTTTACATCGATGTTTTTTCCGCGCTTACTCCAACGTACTACTTGCTCGTTTACTTTGGAACCTGCATTTACATAACCGCCGCCGTAACCCGAAGGTGCTTTAGCAATCCTGCTTACCCAAAGCATATCTTTATTAAAGAGTGAATCTGGAATTTCGAAATAGACCTTATCATCTACTTTATGCGTGGTAAATAAACCGCTATCTGTAATAGCATCTTTAGTAATTACTTTAGCATAAGATTTAAAGTCGCCTTTTTTGTCCTCCTGCTGCGCATTCTCGGTTACAGTTTTTGAGGTTTTGCAGCCTAAAGCTAAGGCAGAGCATAACCCGAGTACTAAAACTTTTTTTATCATGAAAAATATAATTTTGCCCCAAGATAAGGAATGCCGCTAAATTTAGAAGAAGCCTGAAACCACTAATAGAAATAATTGAAGGATTGATAAATTAAAATCAAGAATTTTAAAAATTCGATTTAATCTTGAAGTCGCTATCTCCCACTTTTACCTTTTCAATAAAAGCTTTCATAGCATCTGTAAGCAGCAGTTGATTTTGATCATTCCAAAATCCGGCCGCATAGGAGGTTTTAACTTTAAAGATATCTTTATGCGCCCTCACATTTCTTTTTATATCAAAATCTGCAAAATGATCGCTGCTTCGATATTGAATATTCTGAACGTATGTATATAGCTTGTCTTTATACCTACATTCAATAGCTGCTTTATGCATATTTTTAGTCAAAACATACTTCCCGTTAGGTAGCGCCTTATAAAATGAATGAAAAATATTGTACCTATCACGAGACTCTGTTCCTTTGCCTTTCTCAAATTCAGCATCAGGATAACTCATTTTTATAAAACTTTCTTCCACAGCATAATCCTTTGTATTGATGATAAGATAGGCTTCAGAATCATTTTTAGTTGATTTAGCCTGAAGTTTCACCAAATGATCCCCATAATTAGATAACTCTACTTTTGTTGAATCTGAAAAACTTATCAAAGTGCTGGCTAAATCTAAATAACGTTCAAATGAAGGAAATACAAAATCAATATCATCTTCCATAATTGCAGCTTTTCTAAGATTTTCAATTTCTATAGTATAATTTTTATTGGGCCGCTCATTGGTTTTCATATCCCCAATTAATCGCTTTCTTTCCAGTTTTCCGTTAAGATCTGCTAATTTGGTGATATGACCATCATTTTTTACCGTTGCCCTTAAAAAGAAGCGCTCTTTATATGGAGTAATTGGATAATTTTCTTCCAGATGTGCTATCATTTTTTTATAAATGCTCTGCTCGATCACATGAACCTCGGCTAAACTTTCTGAAGCCGGTGATAGATATACGGTATCTTTTTTAAATGCTGAAATAACAAAAGCTTTACTGTGATACCCAAGTCTATTGAATTTTATAGAGTCCGCGCTTGTGGTAAACTGGAATCTACCATCACTGTTGGTTGAAGTATAATTACTGCTATTATAAACATCCACAAACTCTAATGGCATCCTAGTTTCAGCATCTAGAATAATTGCTTCAGTTTGAGATTGAGCATGAATTTGAAAAGACCAAACTAATAGAAAGAAAGTGATACAATGCATCACAAAAGTAAATTTCCAATTCATTAAAATAACGTTTATCTATAAAATTAATGGATTTTCACTTCTCCTTTTATAATTTATACGATCATTTTACAAATCCATTCGTATTACAAGAAACAAGTATTAAAATTATTACATATTAGTAATAATTATATCTTTAAAACTTAGAATTCGTTATTTTTAAATGAATTTTCTAACTATTTTATAGATATTGAATGAACACCTATAAATTTCAAATTTAAAACAATAGTTTTTTACTATTGTAATTTATAAAAACATAAAGCTTCGTTATCTATTTTTACCCGGTAATTATTAAAATCTTAAATTATGGCAAACAATAATCATCAAGAAAGCTCAGATAATCATAAAGTTTGGGAAGTAAATGACTCCAGTAAATGTCCTTTTTTAGGCGGTTCAAAAAAATTTACAGCCGGAACCGGAACTACAAATAAAGACTGGTGGCCCAACCAGCTGAATCTAAAAATATTAAGTCAGCATTCTTCAAAAACCAATCCGATGGACGAGGATTTTAATTATGCTTCAGCATTTAAAAAACTAGACCTAAAAGCGGTAAAACAGGATCTTTTTGAATTGATGACCGATTCACAGGATTGGTGGCCGGCAGATTATGGGCATTACGGACCATTTTTTATAAGAATGGCGTGGCATAGCGCTGGGACGTATCGTATTGCCGATGGTCGCGGCGGGGCAAGCTCTGGATCACAACGTTTTGCGCCTCTAAATAGCTGGCCAGATAATGCCAATCTCGATAAAGCACGCCTGCTTTTATGGCCAATCAAACAAAAATATGGTAAAAAAATTAGCTGGGCAGATCTAATGATCCTGGCAGGTAACTGCGCTTTAGAATCGATGGGATTTGACACTTTTGGTTTTGCCGGTGGTCGTGAAGATATTTGGGAACCCGAACAAGATATTTATTGGGGATCTGAAGGCGAATGGTTAGGAAACAAAGAACGTTATGAGGAAGGCAACACCCTAGAAAATCCTTTAGGCGCTTCGCATATGGGACTAATTTACGTAAATCCCGAAGGTCCTAACGGAAATCCAGATCCATTGGGTGCCGCAAAAGACATTAGGGAGACTTTTGGCCGAATGGCAATGAACGATTATGAAACCGTCGCTCTAATCGCTGGCGGACATAGCTTCGGAAAAACGCACGGTGCTGCCGATCCTGAAAAATATGTTGCTGAAGAACCGGCAGGTGCAACCATCGAAGAAATGAATTTAGGTTGGAAAAATACCTTCGGAA
Organism: Zunongwangia endophytica; assembly: GCF_030409505.1. NCBI lineage: Bacteria > Pseudomonadati > Bacteroidota > Flavobacteriia > Flavobacteriales > Flavobacteriaceae > Zunongwangia > Zunongwangia endophytica. The sequence goes on from NZ_JAUFPZ010000002.1 coordinate 2,396,125, forward strand.
CAGGAAATGCCGGGGATACGATTACAAGCGGACTTGAAGGTGCATGGACTACTACCCCAACAAAATGGAGCCATAATTTCTTTGAAAATCTTTTTGGTTTTGAATGGGAACTAAGCAAAAGTCCTGCTGGTGCTCACCAATGGAAACCTAAAGATAATGCCGGTGCAGGTACGGTTCCAGACGCACACGATCCTAATAAAAAGCACGCACCATTTATGCTTACTACCGATCTTGCTTTAAAAATGGATCCAGAATACGAAAAAATCTCAAAACATTTCTACGAAAATCCAGATGAATTTGCCAAAGCTTTTTCTAAAGCATGGTTTAAATTAACGCATCGTGATATGGGGCCGCTTTCCAGATATTTAGGATCAGAGGTTCCTAACGAAGAATTAATCTGGCAGGATCCCGTACCGGCTGTAGATCACGAATTGATAAATAAAGAAGATATTGCAGCTTTAAAGGATAAAATTTTGAACTCAGGATTATCAGTTTCAGAACTTGTTGCTACGGCATGGGCTTCAGCTTCAACTTTTAGAGGTTCAGATAAACGCGGTGGTGCCAATGGCGCGAGAATTCGTTTAGAGCCACAACGCAATTGGGAAGTAAATAATCCGCAACAACTTCAAAAGATCATCTCAAAATTAGAAGAAATTCAAGCTCATTTTAATTCTTCTTCGGAAAGAAAAATATCATTAGCAGACCTAATTGTTCTTGCCGGAAATGCAGCTATCGAAAAAGCTGCTAAAGACGCCGAAAGTTCTATTGATCTTGAATTTACCCCAGGACGCACAGATGCGACTGAAGAACAAACCGATGCTGATGCCTTTAATGCGTTAGAACCAGAATCTGACGGATTTAGAAATTACATTAGAGGTAATGAGAATGTAAGTACTTCTGCTGAAACCATGTTAATCGATAGAGCGCAATTGCTAACGCTTAATGTTCCTGAATTAACCGTACTTTTTGGCGGACTAAAAGTTTTAGACATTAATTACGATGGTTCTAAAAACGGAGTATTCACTCAAAAACCTGGCGTTTTAAGTAACGATTATTTTATCAACCTGTTGGATATGAGTACAACTTGGAGTGCTACCAACGATGCACAAACAGTGTTTGTTGGTAAAAATCGAAAAACTGGAGAAACTAAATGGACAGCCAGTCGTGCCGATCTAATATTCGGTTCAAACTCTGAACTACGCGCCCAAGCTGAAGTTTACGCTTGTGCTGATAGCCAGGAGAAATTCTTAAAAGATTTCGCTAAAGCCTGGACCAAAGTAATGAACTTAGATCGCTTTGATTTAAAATAAAATATTGATCTAAAATATCGAAAAGCAGCTTCTAGATGGAGCTGCTTTTTTAGTTTTATCTAAAATTGAATTTACAATTTACTTATCTTTCCAAAAATATTTACCCATAAAAAATAAATCTTTAAAAATTTTAGGAATCAGAATTAAAAATCTGCTTTGTAATAAAAATAGATAGGTTATTCCTCCCAAACTATACTTAGGGTCATATTGTAATGTTGTGATACAACACAATATTCATAGAAATCAAAACCGTTATCATTCTCCCAATCTTTTAATTCAAACCATGTGGATTTCCAGATTTCTTGCTTAGAAAATTTTTCAGGATACACTTTCCCTTTCTCAAAAAATTCTGTTGCGACTGAATCTCCTGGTGGACGCAGTTTAATCATATTCTTCATAAAATGAGGATAGCTAGGAGGTCTTTTCCAATATGTTACTCTATTGTTATGGGTGTGTATTAAAGAAATGGGATGACTTCCTAACTCAAAATATTTGAAAGCTATAGCCGTTATGCTAACCTTAAATTTGTATGCTAATGATCGTAATAAATCAGGTGAAAATTTTTCATTTTTCTGTTCCTCATAGAACATTTGACTAGGAACCAATAACTCAGAAGCAAATTGATTCGCTTCATATTCTACCTTGCCGTGTTTAGCTTGGTTTTCTTTGTTATTAAACCATGATGTAGTTGATTCATTATCATTATGCAATTCTAAACCGGGATGCAAAATATAATGACCTAGTTCATGGGCAACAGTGAATCGCTTTCTAGTTTCAAATGGAATATTTTGATTAATCTCAATTAAAGTGTGTTTCTTTCCAAAAATGATTCGTCCATCAGAGTTAATCAAAGGTTTTTCAATTACCGTAGCTCCAAGCCCAGAAGCAAATAGTTCCAAAGGAAAATCTAATAAATGTTCAAATCCACAATCATCTAATATTTCCTTAGCTTTTAATGATCCTTTGTTATATTTTATCTGAATCATCATTATCTAATTCATCCATTAAATCGACAAGATTTTTACCTTTAATGATTTCTTTAATTTCTTCTGGAGTCAAATTATCAAGATTTCTAAATTGGACTTGCATTTCTTTTTCGGCGATTAACCTCTTTATAGTAGATATCGGTTTTTCCAAATTCTTCTCGATCCCCTCAGAAAACTGTAAAACAAGTTTATTTATAAGTTCTGTTGTATTTTTTGAATGTGCTTGAGCTTTATTTGTAAACTTTATTCTTTTTACAAATTGTTCGATCTGCTTACCTTCTTTCTCAATATCAACACCTTCTTCTTGTAGAGACCATTTAACTATTGAAATATCTGTATTCAGATACATTTCTATACTACCCTCTTCAATAATATCCTTTAACTTACTCATCGATTTGTATAATTTTTTTCTTTCTTCTTTGAAGCCTTTTTTGTGCTACGTAGATCGTTGCAACATCTGAATCTAGCAATTCTGCAATTTCGTTAGGTTTATAAATATTGTCACACCAACATTCAAAAATCATAAGTTCCATTGTATCTGACCCGGCATCACTTAGCAATTTAATAAACAGTTTTTTCTGTTGTTCATAATCCATCTTCTGAAAACCTGTGTCATTTTCCAATAATTCAGCTCCAACTACTGGCATATCCAAGATGTAATCTTCATCCTTCTCATAGTCATCATTATTATGTAATCTTCGTTTCCGTTTTCTCAAAACTGAACTGACTTCGCTTTTTAAAACTCCGAAAACAAAATATTCAAAATCACATTTTTCAGGCTCCCAATTCCTTATCCCAGATAAAGATTTCTCGAAAACTGACATCACAAAGTCTAATGCTTCAAGTCCGTCGATATGTTTATTTTTAAAATCAATTTTATTCTCTACATATTCTCGCATACGGAAGATTAGATTCTCCAATTCTTCATGAGAATATTGCGATAGAACCTCTGAGACATCGTTGTCCTTTTTTTTCATACCCCCCGTTCATATTATTATGCTCGCTTATAAAAAAAATTTGCCATCATGGAAAATTTTCAAAGTTTATGAGCATGTATTAGTAGAAGGTCATGAATTTACGTTTTTAAGATTAAAGACCTTAGAAAAATTAACAAAAAATGCAAAAAATCAGGCATATATGAAAAAAGAAATTCTTAGAACTATCATTTATTTCACTCTAACAGTTCTTGCTGTTAGCTATCTAATCTTTAGATACTTTGTGATGACCGCCCCAAGCGATTTTCATATAGAAGGATTAGTCCCCGCAGCATTTTCAGTTATTTTTTACTCTATAGCTTCCATTCACGAATTGGCAAAATGTCACGGAAAATATTTTTGGACTGCTATAAGATGCAGCATTTTCCATCCTACGTCAAAAGTCTATGTTTCTCTGAGTTATTTACTACAAATAAAAACCTCCGGTGATAACTTTTATTTTCTAGTTAAAGGAAATAAAATCGATCAATATCAACCAGTAGGAGGTGTTTTTCAGATCGTTGGATCAAAAAATATTGAGAAGGACTGGAACGCCCAGTTAAAAACTGACAAAACTAACCCCAGAGATTTAAGATTCTATGTTCAAGCATCGAAAATACCTGAGATAATCCAGTGGTTTAAGTCAGAAAAAGACAGAGAAACTGGTGTTTGGAGAGAATTTAGAGAAGAGCTCATTGATACTGGAGTTGTTTCAGAAGAAATTTTCAAGACCACTAATGTTGAATTTCTTAGAACTGAAGAATGTATTCTTAAAAAAGAAACTCGATTCGACAACGAAAAATATCATACTCTCATTTACAAGGTGTTCAGAATTGAATTAACACCGGAACAGGAAAATGAATTCAACAAACTAAAAAATAATAAAAAATTTACTGAAGATTATGCATTCGTAAAAAGAAAAGACATAGAATCAGAGTGCTTTGATGAGCATAAGAAAAGAATTGGACAACACACTAAATATATACTATAATGATGAATTTTCAAGATTACCTCAACAGATCAGGTCATAGAAGAGAAGACCTACTTGCCAGAATGGCATTATCCCTTGAATTAGATGAAACCAGAGCTAAAAGGATGGAATCGGCATATAAGGCGATATATAAAGTTCTAGAATCAGATGAAGAGTTTTTTTCAAAAGTAGACTTTAAAGTCTACCCTCAGGGTTCTGTAGCTATTGGAACCACTACTAAGCCAAGAGGAAAAGATGAGTTTGATTTAGATATAGTTGTTCATATTGAAGACCCATACTACAATTACTCAGCCTATGAAATATACAATCACTTAATCCGAGTTCTTTCCAACAATGAAACATATAAACAGAAATTAGAAAAAAAGAATCGTTGTGCTAGGATCAATTATGAAGGTGATTTCCATATGGACATTCTACCGGGGTGCATTATTGCATACAACGAACAGAGGTTGAAGATTCCAGATATACTACTTAAGGGATGGTCATCATCATTTCCGAAAGGGTATATTAGTTGGTTTGACGAGAGAGCTAACATGGTTAAGGTAACTCTTCTTGAAAAAGCGTTTAATAGCTACTCTCCAACTGAGGCTAAATCTGAGCAAGAGGACTTACCAAATGAGAGTCTATATAAAAAAGCCTCTAAAAAGAGCTATCCAGCTTACGAAACGTTATAGAGATATATTTTTTGAAGATAAACCTAAATATAGAACTTCAAGCATTATATTAACAACACTATTCGGAGAGCTATACAACGGAGAGTCTTCAATCTATGAAACGATTGATGGAATATTGGATAGAGTAATCAAAAAATATACTGAATATCAACATTTGTATGCGAGCCGGCATATTTATAAGAGGATTAAAGTCTTCAACCCAGTAAATCCTGAAGAAGATTTTACTGAAAAATGGGACAAAAACAAGCAGTATTATCACTCATTTATTAATTTCATTAAAAGTTTCAAATACGAATGGGAGAGATTAAAAAACGGAAATTTAGCTTCAGCTGAGACCCTGTTCGGATCTTCTAGAGCCAAAAAAGTACTTTCCGAACAATTTGAAAAATTAAGCTCAAACAGTGGGTTAGAAAAAGTAGCCTTGACAGCATTTTCTGGAAAAGGTAGAGTTGACGATTCTGGTAATTTGGTTGAAAAAAACAAAAACAGTTACCCAAGCAAGCCCCATAGAAATTACGGATTAAAGGAAATAAGAACTTTTAATCGTGAATATTTTTCTCAGAAAAAGTCATTAATAAGCCTTCAAATCCAGGAATATTATATACAGAAGAACTTTTCATGGCTTAATACATTCATATCAGATGAAAAACTTTATTGCAGCGGCACATTGAGACCTGATGGCTGCAAATCTAAATATCAACTGATAATGATCTTTGACCCTAAAGCGAGGGGAAGAAAGGAACGCGTGTATATTAAGAATAATTCTAAAATTAAATTTGGTGAAACACCTCACTTATATCCGGATGACAGTCTTTGTCTCTATTATCCTTTAGATATTGTTTTATTTCAGGATTTCAATTTTATTGATATTTTTCCTTGGGTGTCCGAGTGGCTTGTCATGTATGAAGTTTGGATTAAATATGGAGTTTGGTTACATGATGAAATAAAGCATTAAATCCATAAGCATTTGATATATGTCTGACAAAATAAACCTCCTAAAAACAAAAAACCCTCTAAATCAATAAGATAAAGAGGGTCTTTGTACTCGGAGCGGGACTTGAACCCGCACGAACGTTGCTGTTCATTGGATTTTAAGTACTACAACACTGTGTTCAACCCTTAATATTTTTTGATTATCAGTAATTTACGTGTTCTAAATTCTATATTTATTTACTTTTCTAGGTACGATTTTAGGTTCGGCTTATAATTTTTCTTCATAGTAATTAGTCTCTTTAAACATAATTTCATTCCAAACCCTTTTTCCTAATTCAGTCAAACTATAGCTATATTTTTTATTGATATTATCACTTTTTACATGCTGTAGTAAATCGAATGCTAAATATACACTCAAATCACTTTCATCATCCAAATATTGCTGATTGTGTATTTTAGCGGCTATACTTAAAAAGTGATTAAATCTTTCCATTATTTCCAGTCTATGGAAAGTTTTAAAAACTCTTTCTTCTTTAAGAATTTTATCATCTTTAATTTTAATTTCTAGAAGTGTAATTTGGTCTTCAAGAACTTTCCTAGTGTCTCTTTCTCTTCGTAGATAACTTAGTAGGTCATTTCTTTCCTCTCTTAGATTTTCAAACTTCTCTTTTGGCACTACTAATTTTGAATCTATTTTTTTAGAAAGCCAGGGCGATATAATATTTTCATAAGCGTTTGAAATAAGTTTGGATGATGCTAGCAGTAAATATGTTATTATTAAAACCAAAAAAGTCCAACCAATATTAATGAGTAATCCCAATAAAAATCCATGGTCAAAATAATACAACTTGACAAATTCAACTTTATCACTTAGCTTATAATCATCATCAAAATTGAGAATCGTAAAAACCAACTCCCAATTTCTAACCAACCAAACTAAGATATAGGTTCCTAAGAATGGATTTTTAGTTTTTTCATATAAGTTATCCTTTAAGGAAACTATGGTATTGTTCAACATGAGATTCTATTTTTACTACCACTCATTTTTACTCGTATTATTTTCTAAAAATTCATCTATGCTTTGTGCCGTTTCGATTAGTGCCATAGAAACTGGATTAAAAACTTCTCGCCTTAGCTTCATCACTTTTCTATAATGGTTTTCAAAAGCATCTACAGAATCTATTAAATTTAATGCTGCTACCCGCTCTTGTTGATTCTCCAGATCTCCTATCATTTTGTAAAAATTCACAGTGAAATCTTTAATCGGCATATCTTCCGCTGCATAATAGACCTTTACATATTCCCCTCCATAGGGTGACCTAAACTGTACGTTATTCATCCAGATCCTAACCTTATCCTTCTTTTTAAGGTTAAGTATGATATTGTACTTTATTACACCACTTAAGCGAACATCGCCATAAACTTCGGTTACAGGTTTTTCAATGACGCCAATAATAAAATCGTTCTCTATTATTTTTAAGGTTTCATCTGGATCGTGGTTACTTACAAACCATTGTAACAAAGTTTTACGCAAAGCATTCTGGCTTCCATCAATTTCCTTTTCATGCATAAAATACACATAGCCATTATCATCTCCCCGCATCTCGAATTGCGCCACGGAAAACTTTGGTAAAAAAATAACAATCGAAAAAACGAGTAAAATTCTCCTCATAGTATTTTGGATTTGGCCCTACTCCTTTTGTATTAATCAACCCTGCTATGAGATTTGAAACAACAGCAAAGGCTAAAGGCCTATTTAATTTACCTTAAAAACAAACATTTGTACACCCAACAAGAACAGGAGCAAATCGAAAAACAATTTGAAAAATAGAAGTTCTAAGTGTTGGTAACTAAAAGCAACTATTTTCCAAGAGATAAAATACCCTAATCTATCTTTGGCAACTCTAAATTAAAACCCGGTGTAGCATTCAACCACATTGCTACTCCTTTCGTAAAAGCAAATTTCACATCTGCAACATAAATATTCCAGTCCTCTTCATCGTAACCTTCCTCTTTATCATACTGGTTTAGACTTTCCAATGCATTATTTATATATCTAACTGACTTTTCACTTCTAGGATAGTTTTCTACAATTACGTGAGCTTTATTTACAATATTGCGAATTTGTCTGCTCGAGATAGATTTAAACTCCTCTCCCTTCTTGTAAAGCTCAATCATTTCAACTTTTGGATCATGGTAGGAACTCATTAATAAACTGTCCTTTTTTTGATTGATTAATATTGGTCTATTTGTCTGTAGTGAGTCAATAACCAATTCCAATTCGGTTATTTTATCTTTTTGTTCATCGATGGTATTATCGTTGTTATAATTTAGCCATCCTAAAACCAAAGTAGAAACACCAAAAACTATGGTAGCTAACATCTTAATTATTTCTTTGAACTTTGTAGTTGTTCTTTTAAATGTCTGGCTTTTAATCCTGGAATTAAGAAAGGACGAATAGGATCCATATTCTTTGAATATTCTACGCCCTTCAGCATTCAAATTAACCCGATATTCAGTATCGTTTGCGGTATTGATCCATCCTTCATTAATCAATATTTGCAGTACCGCATCGATTTTATTCCTTTCCTGTACTTTAAATTTATGTGGGATCAATTCTCTTAAATCTATATATGCATCTGGATGAGATACATTATATAAACTAACTAGCGTTTGGTCTACCAATGCATTAATTTCTATGGAATTGCTCATCTGCTAAGAATTGCCCTATTATAGCGTTTCGATTTTATTGCTATCACTCCTATAAATTTTACAATTATCATAATTACGCATAACTAGAATCTTAAAGCCTTTTTCATCTACAGTTTCAAAACTATTAAGACTAGCCAAGTAAGTTTCTTCTGATAAATTGTTAATTTCTGGTAAGCTGTCATCATGAAAAATAACGTCTCCACATTTTACATTTGTCCTATAAGAATATCCATCGCGACCGTTTTCTATAAACAATGGCAATCCTTTTGGATCATTTATTCTAAATAAGGTTCTTTCACTATCAATTCGAACTATCGCATTATACCTCTTCTCTAAACTATTAATAAAAACATATGGACATTTCATATTTGGATCAAAATCCACATAATCAAATTGTGGATTTTGAATTAAAAAATCGAAGTATTGTCTATCCATTCCCTACCTAAATTAAAACACAAGCTTAATCCTTGTGCATATTGTAAATATTGTATTATTTCTTAGCCAAAAATTCACTTAGATTTTTGGTAGCACTAGCGATATCTGCAGCTTCAAGTTCTTTAATAAAACCAAGGATCTTTTGTTGCCCTTTTAGAGTTTCAAAAACGCCTTCGCTTATGGTCTCAAAATTTTTGATCATTCCCTGGCTAATCGCATGAAGATCTTTTCTAAGCTCTAGATTGCTTATATCATTTTTGCCCTGGTAGGGTACGGGCAAATTTTTTTCAGATTCGGTTTCAGTTTTCGTATGGGTTGAAAATTCTCCCTTCAGCATTTGCTGATAATCATATTGGGGATATTTTTCAACTAAAGCAAATAGCCATTTAGATTGAACATCCGTTCCTTTATTGATTGCCCTTGAAAGCACGCCTTTACTGGCACCAATGGACTTTTCCAAGGAACCAATTTTCAACCCTTCAGCTTCTGCAACTGCTGTAAATATGTCTAAAATATTTTCCATTATTGAAAATTTTCAACCTATTCCTTGTAATTGTTGAAAATTATCACCTATATTTGTTCAAACAATAACACGAACCAAAAACCAAATATACACAAGTAGAAGGTTTTTGGCAATAGTAGAATTATATGATAACGCCAAAACAAACCATAGAATTGAAAGAAATAATTGGCTCGAAGCATATCCAAAAGCTTCAGGATTATTTCACGCAGCAGGGTATTAAAAACCGTTATCGGGAATCTTACTCCGTAGATTATATAAGCATGGTTTTTAATGGCAAGGTGACAAATAAAAAAGTAGAAGATGCCATTTTCGCTTATGTGCCTTACCTCACACAAAAGCGAGCTGCAGAAAACGAAGAACGAGCAGATGTTTTAGCAACTGCCAAAAAACAAGCTTCGCATGCGTCGTAAATGGGTGAAAATAAAAGTGATCCTTAAAGATCGGCTTAGTTATGCCGATAGGCTTATGATACTGGCCGTTATCGCTTTTGTGATCTTAACTACCATTGCCACAGTCATGATATACGACATAAATAAAAAGCCCGAAGCGGGAACTACGGGCTTTTCACATAAATATTTACGCTTAAATAAATATCAAATGAAAGTCAAAACTACAAAACCCAATGAAAACGCGCAACATTTAATTGCCGGTTTATTACAAAAAGATGATGGGATCGAGTTCTATGGTATCCCACAAAGTAAGAGAGTAGAATGGTTGCAAAATGGCCACTCTCAAAATTTCCAAAACTTACCCCGTGACAAATTTATGATTCTTGCCAATGCCTTTAATAGCAATAACGAGGCTAGAGAAGTAATTAATAAATATTTTGGGATCCACCTACCCTTTAAAAGACGAGTAGAGCTTTACACCTACTTTATGTATGGAGGCCTAGATAATAAGCCAGATTTGATTGGAGAGGTTTTACAACCACCAGAAAATTACAGGCACGAAGAAAATTGTATTTCCCTCCAGTTTAAAAAAATCCATCTAAACGGATCTCCTTTAAAAGATCGGGAAATTAGAATGCTTGATATGATGCTAAGAGATTACAAGGATACTGCAATTGCCTTTAAAATGGGCATACAGGTTAGCACTTACAACCAACATAAAAAAGAACTTTTTATAAAAACTGGAACACACAGCAGAACCAGTTTGATGATCGCTGCTATAAAGCAACGTGCAACAGGATTTTTTCATAAGGTTAGTTTTAGTTAAAGATGAGAAATGACGCCAGATATTATCGAAGTATGATGAAGCGCTGCGATCTCCAGATCAACGCCACAATGCTGAACGATGATTTTAATGAGCAAGAACAAAAAGATGTAGTAGCATCTTTTAAAAAGCAGAAGAGAGACTATGCTTTGAAACTGGCGTCATTCTTTAAACCAGATCACAACCATTATTTCAATAATTAACCATGAGCCAATTAACAGCACATAGCATCACTCCCCTGCTCTCGGCCCTACCCGAGGAGCAGTTGCGTGTGCTATATGCTGAGATTGGTGAAAAACTAGCAAAATATAATAAACCAATTACGCCCCAGAAAAAAAGGAAAACAACCCAAGAGCTCATTGCCGAGCAACTTGGTCCTGAATGGGCCGAAGGCAACGAAGAGATGATGATCTCACAAATAATGAACGGAATTTAAGGTTCCAAAAAAGGAGAAGAGGAAGATGTCTAATAGGTTAAGCATTTTGTTTGGAATCCACACAGGTTCGAATCCTGTCTTCTCCACACCGAGGAGGCAAGTGTAATAACTTGACTTCAACCCGATCGGCAGTCATAGGCAAAAAATGCCGATCGGAATTATTAAAGAGGCTTTTTTGCCCTCTCCAGATGCCGCCGGGACAGTTGACTCTGAAACCCGGCTTGCATTTGGATTTTTTAAAAACCCGAAAAAATCGGGGTGGGATAACTCACCCTTATTTTTAAACTTAAGAGTTATGTTATGAGCAACCCTAAATCCATAGGAAATTTACTCAATAATAATGTACTGAAGCTCAATGGGCTTCTCAACCAAAATAGCCAAAAAAATACACAGGCCGCTTTGGATACAGATACAAAGCAGTACATACACCCGATTCTTACCACTCAAAATATTCGCGAATCTATCGCGCTTTATTCCAGACGTATTGAAAAATACAACGCTAAAGTGCGTAAACTTAATTTAGAAGTTAAACACTACAATAGCCGTATAATAAGCCACCGTCGAAAAGCGATGGTTTCTTTAGAGCAGCGATTGGAAGAAAGTATCTGGAAGCAACAGCACAAATCCTTACCTGCTGAAAAATACAACGAGGCAGTTGAACGCTATAATCTTAAGCATGGGCCACAAATAAGGAAAATAAAACTTTTGCAAGAGGTAAGACCAGAGAGCAAGCAGTACTTCGTGGCGTTCTTACATCAATACAACATGCAGCTTTTTAACCGTAAAAAACTTAGGAACAACTTACAAGTGCATGTTCCTGGAGACTTACCGAAGCTAGAGCTTTATCCAAATAAAATTATCGATGCTGAACGTGATGGAGCGAAGAACCTGCCCGTTACTGTAGAGACTATAAGAGCCCACAGAGAACGATTAGAAGAAGCTGGAGTACTTAACGGTTATGAATATCATGGATCAAACAGGCCCCTTAAAATCGCTTTTTCTGAGGAAGTTTTGAGCCTTACCGACAATGGAAAACCAAAATCTGCTGCGAATGGAAATCAATCCTTTAAGGAGATACAAACGAAGAAAGTTCGCCATAACAATGTATCTAGTAGAATACAGTCTTTAGAAAAGAATAAGTATAGGGATAAAGGTGCTGTCGCTAGCGCGCCAGCGAATAAACATTGTACTAAAAAATCTACTGGAACACCGAGAAGGCAAGATGGAAAAATTTGCGATGCTCCAGACAATCGCACCGTGAATCCACAAAAAAAATTCACCGACGCGCTCGAAAAAAATGAACTTTCGGCTGTATTAACTGCTTCTTTGCTCGATAAAACCGAACTGGCGCAAGATCTTACTGCCGGGAATTACAAAAAATACAAACCGCTGGCCGCTAAAATTGCAAAGCAAGAGGCCTATTACGGTGCAATGCATCCTGAAGATTTTAAGGAATTGGCGATACAGGATATTTTTAAATATGCTGAAGTATTATTCTCGAGTTTAGATGTGCATCCCGGGAGTTGGGTAAATGCCTATAAGATCTGGCTAAAAGAGAAATTTCAAAACTTCAATGGCCAAACTCTTAGTAAACCGAACATGTTCAGCCAATGGCAAAAAGCAATCGAAGTGTTACGCCAGGTAAGAAAATACAGCCAAAATCACAAAGATTGGCAACCACTCTACCCTAGCCGATATTTTGATCCTGCATTTACTTACAAAGAAAATAACAGCTTCGAGTACGCCTATCGATTCTTTAAACTAGATCAGGAAAAAGTAGATAGCTACAAAAAACGAAGAATACAGGCAGAAAAAAGTCTTCGCCATAAGACAGATACCGAAAAGGCACGAGAACAGATTCGAAAATTTATCAATGGTCGTATCGAATTACAACAAGTTTACGATTACGCAAAATACAATTGCAATCGCGAAGTGTACAGCAATATAAATGCGCTGATCAAAACTGAACTAGAAAATATGGAAAAATATTTCGCTTAAATAATAACGCTTAAAATGAATAATGAAATGAAACAGTTACTCAAACTAGTAAAAGAAAATTCGAGGAAGACGGGAAACTTCAGCGGAATTTCTGAAGTACGCCTGGCACAAGCTGCCAGTATTTCCTTACCCCGCACGAGAGAACTTTTGAAAGTTCTTTCTAGCAATCAAAAGATCTTATTAACTGAAGGAATTAATTCTAAAATAGTATTTGCAATATGAAAACCGCCGTAAAAGAAAGTATAAAATGCCGTTGTGGTGCCGCCAATAAAACCTATTGCAAGCGCTGCAGTAAAGTGAGAATGGTTATTTGCTTAAAAAATGGCCATGAAAATCTAAAACTCAACGGAAATAACCCGGTTTGGTATTCTTTTCTAAAGTTCAATAATTATCAGGACATCTACAAAATTGCTGAAGCCATGGAGAACCGAGTAAAGCAGCATCCCATCCAACAAGCTACACAGGTGCTTTTATTTTACATCAACGGCCAGCGTTCACATCATTTTAAAAAGGTGCTATTATGATTATCACAAGCCAGATCCCAATAAAAAATCTAAGCCAGGATGATTTAAAAGTGATGAATGAAGCTGCACAGGTGTATAATGCTATTTTAGAGCATTTGTGTCATACCAACAATCAAAGCCAGCAGCATATTCACCACTCCATTTTATATGGCTATCGCCGGATGATCGCGCAGCGTTTTACCCGTAGGAATATCCCGATACGTAATACGTTAAATCTGGAAGTTTACCAGGCTTTTGTAGCATTTGATTCATTGATGCTATTCCAAGATAAAACTGACAATCAACTTAAAAAAGTAAAAGCAAATAAAATATCGAATGAGATCTACGAGGAACTTCCACAAGCAAAGGATCTGAATTGGCTTAGTATTAATTCGCATATGATTAAATAATATTTTTGATATGTGAATATTATTTAACATTATTGAAAAAAAGTATTCACATATTAAAATTTAAATCTAATGAATTCTGAACTATATGGATTTATATGGACATTAGTTGGTACTATTGTCGGGGCCTCTTCAAGTATTATTGCTACCCTAATCACAAATAAAGGTAACTCTAGGAATCAAATAAGAATTGAAAATTTTAAAAACAATCTAATCGTAAAAGAACTAGAAAGAGAAAATTGCATGCAAGCTCAAGAAACAATGCTAAATCTGCTTAGATTCACAAATCTGCACCTATTAGATATTATAAATGCAGAAAAGAATAATAATTCTCCCGTCTCTTTCGATGAAAAAGTGAATGAAAAATGTAGTGAGAATATAAGAAAATTGAATTTAATAACTCAAAGACTTTCTAATAGAAAATTAGCAGAACAGATTATAGAATTCAGATCGTTATGCGGTGAATTTCTTTTAACCGATGACACAACGGAAGGTTTCAACCGAATATCAGAAGTTAATTACAGATACGAAATTGCATTTGATAGAATAGGAGAAGAATTACGAAAAAACTACTAAACTTTAAATAAGTTTTTTGTTTAAAAATTTTGACGAAATAATTTATCTTTCGGAGATAAAGTTAAAATTGAATTTTTCTCAATAAAATCGGAATTAACAAAATCCTTCTCTCCAAACTTTTCATCAAGAGTTCCTTCTTCATTAATTGTTGTTATGTATTGAATTTTGGTACCAGAATTAGCAAGGTTTTGAACAAACTTGCAAACGGAAATGAAGTGGGCTTTATCAACCCCATCAAAGATACCATCATGAACTAAAAAATTTGGAAAATTTGAAGTGTTGACTATATTTTCAATTAAAATCGACAAATCATATACTAAAGTTCTCCCTTGATTTTTTCCTTTTCCAAACATGTCAGGTAAAGAAATATCTAGTTCAAAAATACCTTTCTTCCTAGTCCCTCCGAACAAGGAAAATTGGGATTCTTCATTCTGGTTGATATATATCTCTTGATAGACGTTATCAAAATTCTCTGCAAATTGCATAATTCTCTCAGAAAATCGATTGACATAATCAATTGACTGATTCTTTAGATTTTCTAACTCACCATTTATTTCATTCAATTCTTTTTGTAAATCCAGAAGCAACTTAGTATTACTATCTAAATCACTTAATTGATTCTTTTTTTCACTTAAATTATAAAATGCTTCAGTTAAATCCGTAATAGCTTCTTGAGCAGATAAAAAATAAAAGATTTTTGCTCTCTCCTTTTCTAAATCTGAAATAATTTTATCTCGGGTTTTTATATGCTCCTGAATTTTTACAATTTCCGCTTCTAAAAACTCCTGGCGAGACTGACTTAATTTTTTGCGGAATGCAATTGCTTCAGCGAGGGTTTCCTTAATCTTCAAACCCAAATCTTCGGAAATTTCACTATACATCGATTTAATTCTTCTAGTATTTAATTTACTTGGAAGAGCAAAACTCTCACGATAGGATTTTAGTTTATCGTGATCAACATAATTTTGATATAAATTAGATTTAATTTTTTCTGTTAGTTTATTAGCTTCCTTTTCAGCATCTTCGTATTGTTCACCTAGCTCGAATTTGTCAATAGCATTAGACAGCTTTTTAATTTCTAACCTTAGTCTATTCGTCTCTAATTGAGCCTGCTTCAAATCTGGCAAACCATACTTTTGATCCACATATTCTGATACTTCCTTAATAGTAGAGCTTATATTCTTTTGGTGTACACGTTTTTCCCAAATCCTAAATGGAATCTGATTATCTAGCCCCAAAAGATAGAAATGATATACGTTTAGTTCTGGTTCGGTTAATTCTTGAATAAACTTAATTGGATCTAAAAATTTAGCTTTTTTAAATTTTTGTATCTTAATATAAAAACTTACTAGGCTTCTAAACCATTTTTCTGAGACGAAAGATCCATCATAATTTTCACGGCTAAAAATTAATATACAGAGCTTTTTTTTTAATGTCTTAATTGGAAAAAGTTTGGTTTCTTCATTACTCTCACCAAACTCTATATAATTTGGCTCAACTACGTTCCTTTTAATAAGATAGTCCACCCCGTCTATAGAAAATTCTAAAACTATATCATAACCGGTCATAATTTCTTTAGCCTTAAATAGTCTTTGATTATGATTTTTATTATAAGAAGCTAATAGAGTGAAATCAATTAAATCTAAAAAAGTGGATTTCCCAATACTATTTAAAGAAGCTTTTGGATTATCTAAGTCCTTAATCCCGTAGATAAAGTTTAGGCCATTGCTAAAAGCTACAGGTTTAAAAAGTCCTGCTGGTTCAGAAAATAATCTTTTAAGAAACATCGTTTTGTTTTATAATTATACCCTTATGAATTTTAATTGCTCGAATCATCCATAGAAATGTCAAGATATCATAATACGCATCTAAGTTTAAACTTTTCTCCAACCTTATTTTTTGATAAA
Source organism: Zunongwangia endophytica (assembly GCF_030409505.1). Lineage (NCBI taxonomy): Bacteria > Pseudomonadati > Bacteroidota > Flavobacteriia > Flavobacteriales > Flavobacteriaceae > Zunongwangia > Zunongwangia endophytica. The sequence goes on from NZ_JAUFPZ010000002.1 coordinate 2,412,702, forward strand.
GTTCTTCAATAGCTAAATTATCCTTTCTTAAATGGAATAAAATATCAGCTCCTATAACAAGCACATTACTTTCTAAATTTTCATGTTTAGTTGGTAAAATCATAGTTCCGAAAATAAATCGTTTTGTCCTTCAGAACTAGTTTTTTCGAAAATGGTACAGTCATCAAAAAAGAATAATACAATCCCTTGAGCAATACTTTTAAAGCTTGGATTCTTAGAATATTTTTTCGGAACAAATATCTCAGGCAAATCTATTAGAATGTTTATTGGCCTTAAAGATTGCCTTTTTAATTTTTTATAATTGGAATGTATATAGTAATGAATACTTGCTTGGTCTTGACTATTTAGTGTGCTGAAAGCTTTTTCAACAAAATTTATCTTTAAATAAAGTTGTGTAAAATAGAATCTTACTTCGTCCCTTTCAGATTTGTTGATAAAATTCAGTTTTATTTTTTCATTGATATGAATTAGCTTATCCTTCGTCAGGGAAGGTTTATCCGACTTACCTTCTTTAATTTTATCAAGTACATAATTAAATATTGTATCAATAACACCATAATCTTCTTCAGGAAAATTTTGGTATATATCACGACCTGCCATTAAATTATTATCACCTTTAATCTTTTTGCTCATAACAACTACTCTAAATTACCTCCAGCCATCTTATTATTATTCCCCTCAACATTCTGCTTATTACCTTTATTTTTCTGTTTGTTTTTATTAATAGATTTAATTTCTTGGTTAATAGTTAAAACCTTATTAGCTACGAATATGGAAATACCTAAGGAAATAATAGAAGAAATACCTGCAATAATATTAAAAATTTGCATTACAAAATTTATAAAAGTTATTATAAGAACTAAATTGTGTAGGGCATTTTCCAAAAGTGGATAAGTAAATATAGAATAAATTTGATAATGGAAAAATATTAAATAATCAGAATCGATCAAATTCAAACTGATCCCACTCTTTACATTTATCAGTTGACACCCCAAAATCGCGCATTAGTCCTCGAATAAAGACCGGAGAAACATCAAGATCGCGCATAAAGTTTTTGATTCGTTCCTCAATATGAAATTTCACGGTAGATCTTAATACTATCGATTTTTCTTTACGGATAAATTGCTTATCCAGATGATCAATAACTTCAATATAAATTAAGAGCTCAACGAGTTTAGATTTAGGTTGCTTTTTCCTATTATGGATTTGCCCACCGGCCACTCTTTGCCCCATATAAAAATAATCGAAAGTTACTCCATAATGATCATCTTCTATATGGCCGTTTTGCGGAACATCCCATATTTTTATGTGAGGTTTCATAGCTCAAAACGTATTAGATTATTCTCTCTAATGTAAATCTGGTCAGTTCCGTCAATACCAACCATATTTCCTCCCAGCATGCGATTATAATTAATTATATGATCCTTCTTATTGATAGAAACAGTTTTTAAAACTGTTGGTATTATATCGGAAAGACGAACTCGGTGAAGATGTTTTATTATTCTGTCTTTAATAACTTCTTTCCATGGTTCAAAATGACCAAGATGTGATGTCCGCAAACAATAAATACCTTGCTGATCATCTAAAATTATAGTCCAAATTTTAAGTGATATCTGATCAGTATGATCAATAAACCGTGTTGCCATAAAATAGAAATCAAAATCTATATATTTAGAATTCTGAATAAATGGCCTGTTTATAGGGTATCTGGTAAGTGTATTACTATTATTATCATGTAGATCAAGTATCATTGTTGGAATTTTTCCAAATTTAGGAATTTTTCCATTATTTTTATCTGGCGATTTTATTTTATATTACCTATTCTTTTAATGATGATCCTATGTGCTACGAAACTTCACTTACAAAAACGACTAAAGAAATAAAGAACATAACCGGTGCAAAATTTAGCGTTCCTATGGAATATAAGCCCTACTATCATATTTCTGGCTTTGTTCACCCCAATTTATATTGCATACCTATAGAAGATCCCACACAAATATTTCCCATGGAATGGGGACTTATTGCTCCTTGGGGAGAAAATGATGTTAGTGCATTTCGAAAAAAGTATAATACCCTTAATGCCCGTGGAGAAACAATGCTAAAATCTAATACTTACAAATCTGCAGCTCGAGAGCGCAGATGCTTAATTTTAGCAGATGGATTTTTTGAACCACATTACCCAGGTGATGATTTTAAAGGCGGTGCAGTTCCCAAATACTGCTATTTGGAAAATCGCAAGTTATTTACGTTTGCAGGAATATATAATGAATACAAATCAGACTATTGGAATGTTAGCCTGGTCACTACTGAAGCTAATGATTTCTTTTCGAAGGTTCATAATAAGAAAAAACGAATGCCCTTGGTTTTAGATCCAGATTTTGAAGGCGAATGGTTGCGTGAAGATCTTAATGATAATAATATCCTAGAATTAGTAGACCATGGCTTTATCAAAGAAAATTTTAAAGCACACTCGGTAGCCAATTTATACAAAAGAGATTTAAATACTAATACTCCAGAATTCCTTAAACCAGTAGAAGATCAAGAAGGAGAACAGGGGAGTTTATTTTAAAAAGAATCTTAAGGAAAATATTTTGAATCTTCAAAATTGACTACTTTATTTCTAAGATCTGCCTCACTATTAATTATTCTGCTTGCCGCATATCCTAATTCCCTAAAATTTTGTCTTACTAAAGATGGTTCATGAGCCAAATCACTTCTTTTAAAAAAGTGAATCTTTTTACAACTGGCAGAGTTAAATATCTCTGAAAGCAAGGTTTTATCGGTTTGACCCAAAGAATGTCCTAAAACTACAACTTCAAAATTTTCATACTTGTTCAAAAACTCATTATGTAGATGATCATAATGTGAATTATTTAAATAATCAAAAGTTTTAAAATATCTCAAAAACTCGTCTATTTCTAAAGACTTAATTTCTTGGTATTCTGAATTTTGATCATTCCCATAACCAAAAACTATATCCTCTCGTCTTGAAAAATCTCCATGGATATGATTAATCACGCAACCCTGAAGGGTTCTAATATGATGCTTATAATTTAATACCGTACTAGTGTAATTAAAGTTTAAAAAATAAAGATTTTCTAAGTCTTCTAAATGGTGCTGTATAAAACCTGCGATTGATCTATCAAGTTCCACTTCAATATTTGCTAAATAATCTATTACAGCAGTTTTTACTTCGTTAAAATTTACATTCAAATTCTGTAACGGCTTGATACTACTTCCTGGCACGCTAACTGATTTCTTTAATCCTATTAAATTTTTAAAATAAAGATTTTCAATATCAAACCAATTTTTGCTTTCTGTAGAATAGAGCTTAGCCAAAAATTTATTTCTTAAAATTAAATTTAACTTCTTATAATCATTCAGTATTTCATTTCTTATCATATCATGATTATCATAGCTATTCCATAAGGACAAATAACTTTTATTTGGAAGATTATAAGTCCCTTTTGCATTCCAATTCTTAAAAAAAGGATCACTCAAAATAAGAGATTTATCGCAATCTCCTTTACGCACTCTTATTAATTCAGGTATAATAATTTTATCTAGATAATTATTAGCAAAATCTGAAAATTTGGTTTCCATACCATTTGCGATATCAAAGCCATTCCCAATCAAAATCAAAATATTTTTATGTTCAAACATGTTCTTAAAAGAAACTTTTACGGTTCAGAGTAAATATATAAATTACTGTCCTTTTTTTAACATTGGATTAACTCCTATATTTGGGAAAAGATCCTACATCCATGTCCCAAAATTATTCTCAGTATTCCATCGTTCAAAAAATTCCTGTTGCCGATCATGTCTATAAATACCTACTAAAGCTTTGTGGCAGCGATCATATAGTTGCAGGTCGCAATTCATACGTAGGCAGCTTAGTATTGTCCCTTCAGGGACGTAATTATGATGTAAGAGTAACTCGTAGCAAATACACTAAAATTTTCGAGGTAGAAATCACCGAAACCTACTATGATAAAAATGGTCTTTTTATAACTCGGGAAAATGCAGAGCTTTTTAATGATCAAATCGACAAAAAGTTTAGAGACGAACTTTACCGCATGATGCTCATGAATCGACACCTCGAAGAAAAGCTATTTTTACAATCAATGCGTACCTATTTGGATTTCTACGATATTACAGAGGATGATATTAAAACAGAAAGCTTATACAGGGATTTTAAGCGCAAAAAAGAAGACCTATTATCAAATTTTAGCCTTAATACACCGGCAGGGACAAAATGTGAAGTTTCACAAGTTGTCCCTTCGTAATTTTCTTAGTCATGATCCAGAATCTTTGCAATATCGTACAGGAAGATAATTTTGATACTTTTCACAAAGCTACTATTATCGAAGCTTCGAAACTCCCTAAATTTAATCATCTTACTAAGGCACAGGATGTTTTAACGATTATCAATAATCTTCCAGAAGAATTCCAGGCGATGATCATTCGATTTATGCCGGAACGTTTTAATCTTTCCAATAAGACTAAAATCCAAAAAGGAAGCCGAATATATAAAACCGATTTTTCGCTTCCACTATCTCCACAAGATGCAAATATTCAAAGTTTGTTAGAGACCTACAATAATAAAGAAGTTGTTGTTTTAATTACAAGGCATTCGCACTCTTATTTATACGGTACCAGTGAACAGCCATTATTATTTACTTACGAGGAGTTGCATAATCCCGCACCATCAGGATTAAAAGGTTATACTTTAAGTATGAATAACGAGAGCTATGGAGCTGCATTATATTTTGCAGGAAATGAAGCAGAATTTCCGGTGGTTAATCGTGGTCTTGCTTTCCAATTAGCTGGAAGCTTGTAATGTCCTTTTTTACAGGCTAGTGGCGCTATAATATTGTTCTTCCATAATAGTACGGATTAACAATTAAAGATTTGCCACAAACTACACCTTATTACAATATTGTAAAAAATGAAGCCGACAGAGAAGCTACCATATTTATATATGGAGCAATTGGCGGTATAGATTGGGATACTTATGAAACGATTAACACCGCTTCTAAATTTACAGTTGCATTCAATGAACTGGAGAAAGATGCGGATACTATCCATATAAGAATCAACTCCCCAGGTGGTGCCGTTTTCGAGGGACAGGCTATTTATAACGCAATATTTGCTTCCAAAAAGCGAATCGTTACTTATAACGACGGTATTTGCGCGAGTATGGCTGCTTTAATTCTTCTTTCTGGAGATGAGATACACGCGTTTAAAAATTCCCTCTTAATGATCCATAACTCTAGTTCTTCTTACTGGGGAAATAAAAAAGAGGTCGAAGAACAACTTGAAGCTGCAGAAAAAATTGACAAAGCATTAGGTACTGCAATCGAAGATCGACTTGGTATCACTGCTGAAGATGTTGAAAAAGAATATTTAAACTATAAAGACAATTGGTTTACAACAGATGAAGCTTCATCTCTTGGCTTTTATGATCATGTCATTAAAAAAGAGAAAGCCCAGATACCTGAAGATATCATGCAATTGAAACCGAAGGATATGGTTAGCAAATATGCGGCCATGACTTTTTCTATCCCAAACACTAAATCTAAAATTACAAATACCATGAACAAACCAAACTCGTTCCCGAATTTGGTAGCTGTACTTGGAGCGCCTTTGGCGTCCACCGACAAAGGCAGCTATATCAATGATGAACAGAAAAAAGCTATCGACAATAAATTTGCTGCCGATGCCTTAGCTCTCCAAACCGCAAATTCTGCGAAAGATAAAGCGGAACAGGATTTACAGGCGGAAAAAGACTCTAGGCAACAGGCGATCGATGCCGAAAAAGCGAACACAAACGCTGCTTTAACAGCGATGCGTACAGCTGCAACCGCTGCAGGTGTTGAAAACATCATCGAAAATGCAACGATGGAAGACATCAATACAGCACTTGCTGCTCAAATCGCTGTGTTAAACGGTAAACCAGGTGCTTCCCACACTGGAGGAGCTAATGATCCAGATAAAAAAGACGGTGAATTCGATTACATCGACTTTGACAATTCAATTTACTCTCAAATAAAATAATCTACAATGGAAATCCCAACTATAGAAATTGATGATGTAGTTAAAGAATTAAAAACATTCTTAGCGAACAATCCAAAGCTCATTTCTGCATCACTAAATAGATCAGAAATTACACTAGACAAGCATACAAAACCTCTAACTAAAATTAAAGGTAAATTCCCTCAGGCTCATACCTTAATGACTGATGTTGTTCAAGGCTTTAGTACTGAATGGGAAGAAATGGGTAAACTACAGATCGAGCACAAAATCTTAACAGATTTTCACCAGAAGGTTAACTATCCAATAATTCCTGCGGATATACTACACTCGTATTTTGCAGAGTTATACGCTGAAAATAAGAAAAAAGAGGAGATGCCTATTTCGAAATATATTATCGAAAATGAGCTTCTTCCAAAGGTTATCGATAACATTCAAACGCTTTCAATTTCTGGAACTTATGATCCTGAAAGAAAAAATGAGTTTGGATATTCTATGGATGGTATTGAGACCATATTATCGAAAATGGTTAGCCGTGATACTCCGCCAAAACATCCGGCTTTTGAAATTCCAGTAAATGTATTTACTGATGTTAATATAGTAGATGAAATTACAGCATGGGAAAGAAAATTACCAAGAAAGCTGAAGAGAAAGATCAAAAAAGTTTTTATGTCCGAAAATAACTTTGAGCGCTATGTATTGGATTATGAAAATAAATTCGGACAAAATAAATTCCAAGGGGATGTTATGAAAACCCGTTTAGGAAAACGAGAAATCGTAATTCTTGATGGAATGGAAAGTGATGTAATTTTCGGTACTACAGAAAATAATTTCAGAAAGTTAATAGATGTTTTCGATGAACCACGAGTAACCGATGTTCAGAAAGAAAACTACAAAGTAAAAATCTTTATGGAATGGTGGAGAGGTTATGACTTCTTAATTAACCAGATGGTTGTAGTATCCAATTTTAGCGATGATAGATACGGCCTTGGATCTTCTGAACTTAACCAAAAATACTTCGGTATTAATGGTGTATCCCCAGCAACAGCATAAAATCTAAAGCATGAACAAAAAAGAACTTAAGGCAAGGTGCAAGGAACTCGGTATTTCAACCGAGGGCCTTGACACTAATGCCAAACTAGAAGAAGCTATTCAAGACAAAGAGGCTGAATTAGCAGCGAAAGCAGAAGCTGAAGAGAAGTCGGATAAGCTTGATTTGGATTCTGAAGAATCTGATGCAAAAACAGGTGAAAACGATACAAAATCGACTGAAGCCGTACCCGATAATACAGAATCTGAAACTTCTGAAGATTATCCGGAAACTCAGAAAGAATCTACAAAATCTGGAGAAGATTTAAATGAGGATTCTGCACCCGATCACTATGAAGATGATCGTGGAAGAAAATGGAAGTTCAAAGCGAACACGCCTAAGAAATTGAGAATTGATGGACATCCAATGAGCCAGGAAGAAATTCTGGGAACAGAAGAAGTAATTTCTGAGCTTGTTCTTGGGAACTGTTCATTCCTAACCCAAATAATCGAATAAGATGTCTGAAAACTGTGATCCAATTAAATTAGAAAATATCGAGTTCTGTGCAACCGATGAAATTATTTCTGGAATTAGTGATCTTGAAGTTTATGGTGCTGCTATTTCAGATTTTAAAGTGATAGCTGCCCCCCCAAAATTGGATGTAGCTACAAATTTCGAAGAAGCTGGAGCAATAGCTGAAACTCACACTTTCAAAGAAAGTCGTGGTTTCCATAAAATTCAAATTCAGGCAGATTCCGGAAGTGTAGAAAACACGCAATTAGGAGAAAAATCTAATCTTGGCGTGCAGAATTCGTTAACCGGAGCAATGAGAAATAACAAAAAGACCAAAGGTTATCTTAGATATTATAAGAATACGCCAATGATCTTTATTGTTAGAGAAAAAACTGGAAACCTTGTACAGATCGGAAGTCAAAACTGTCCTGCATATATCGTAGAGTTTACTGGAAATACTGGTGCAGCTCCTGGAGACGCAAAAAATATCCAGGTTATTATAAGAGATGCTCAGCCATATTTCGCACCAGACTACGAAGGAACAATTACTCAATTTCCTGCACCGGCTCCAGAACCTGATGTATAATGAAAAAAGCATTTAAGATAGCACCCGGCCGTTATGTGATCCCAAACATTGGAAGCGTAGATGCTCAAAAAGAAGTTAGTAATAATGTACTTTTTGAAATCTACAAACTTCCACGCCGGGTCTTTCCCTGGATCCAACTTGGTCCCGATGCTGAAGCCTTCATTAAAAAGCAAAAACTCAATGTAAAAGATTTTGCGAAGCTTGTGAATAATGCCAGGACTAAAAATGAAATTGAACTTTTAGCCAGGTTAAGTGCTACCAAAACAATCGATCGTATTGCTGAAGTTAAGCTTCAGGCTTTAGAAAATATAGCTGAAAAATAAATCTGTTTCTTTACTTTAATTTAGTTTGCTAAAAACCGCCAGTGCAATTCCTGGCGGTTTTTTTTTATGTCCTTTTTAATCACTTGTGCCATCCGCAACTTTGGATCATGGAAATAAGTGAATGGTTAAATAGTAAGTCTAAAGATTACAATATAGGCATCGATCTTTATGCAGGATCCAATATTGTGAAATCCCGCACGCTGGCCAATTTAAAACGCGGGCAGAATCCACGCAATATGGCTGTACTCATTAAAGAGCTTCGCCAACTATCCAAAACAAGATCTTATTCCAAACCACAACCTAAGCCAGCGATTGAAAAAGTAGTCGCGAAAACTCCGAAACCGGTACAGGTCGAGATGGAACGTAAAAACCAGATTGAGCAAAGTGCTTCTGCTTATTTCCAAAAAATTAAATACAACGAATTGCCAGCTGTGTTAAAAGTAAGATATCGTCAATTGAAGGATCTCTTCTACGACATGAGCGACTTAAAGTTTGTTTTAAATGATCTACCTACCAAGGAAGTAAATAAGGCCTTAAAAATCATCCTAAAGATTGAAGCATTAGATGAGCAAAGAGAAATGATCTGGAGAGAATTAGATCACTGGCAAGATCACAAAACCTTACTCCCAACGAAAACGGAAACCGATTTTTCAGAATTGAGCCAGAAAGATCTATTCCTTAAAAAAGCAAACCTGGTTAACTATATCAATAAGAAATCGAAGCGAATTGAAAATTGGGAAGAAGCTCTGGAGAAAGAAAGTAGTAAAGAGGAGCGCTTAAAAATTGGCCAGCAGATTAACCGAACACAAAAAGCGGTGCACCAACACAAACTCGATCTGCATAAAATCGAAGGGATGTTATAAAGTCCCCCAGTTTACTAAGATCTCTCACAATCATTAATAATTAAACCCAACAAGGTACTGGAGGACATAAGGCCTTCCACCTTGTGGGAGTATTAATTATTTAATTATTAATAATGATTGTGAGAATGACAAAAGTAAACAAAAATCTAAAAAAGAAGAATTTCAAACAGGCTCCTTTACCATTTCAAGGACAAAAAAGAAGATTTCTAAAAAAGTTTGATGAAGCTCTAGAATGTTTCCCAAGCGATGGTATTTACATTGATATATTTGGAGGATCTGGATTACTCGCTCACTCTGTCAAACAGAAATATCCCGAAGCCAGGGTAATATGGAATGACTATGACAATTTTAAAAAGAGATTGGAAGAAATTCCCAGCACAAACACTTTGTTGGCTAAGCTGAGAAATAACCTGGAAAATTATCCTAGAGATAAAAAAATACTTGGTTTGCAAAAAGATCAGGTTATGGAATTCATTAGGAATCATGAAGCGAAATTTGGATATGTTGATTATGTAACCTTATCGGTATCATTACTTTTTGGTGGGAAATATGCTAACAACTATATTGAATTCGAAAAATCCACTTTATACAATAGGATTCGTTTGAATGATTATTCTTGTAATGGATATTTGGATGAAGTAGAAAGATTATCGGATGACTATAAGAATATTTTCGAATCCTATCAAAATGATAATGTTATCTTTCTTGTTGATCCTCCTTATCTATCAACAGACACCTCTTCTTATACAAATGAAAATTACTGGAGACTTCGTGATTATCTGGATGTTTTAAACCTGCTGGACAACTCTTCCTATTTCTACTTTACTAGTAACAAAAGTCAGATCATAGAACTGTGTGATTGGATTGAGACTCGATCCTTAACCCAGAATCCTTTCTCAGGTTCCACAAGGTCCACAACTAGTAATCAACTCAATAAAAATTCCAGTTATACCGATATAATGCTATACAAAACTATTTAAGTAATCTAACAGCGGCTAAATAGCCGCTGTTTTTCTTTCCATAAAATAAAATAAATCAGAGTATTCTTCTCTGATCACTTCACCATCTTTCTCAACTTCTGGATAAGTGTGAAGAAAAGTTTTAAAACCAAGTTCCAACAATATCTCTTGTATATCACTTTCATAGATCCAACGTTCCGGAAGCACATTTGTTACTAATTTATAAATATTAGAAAGTGTTTTTCTTTCAAGATAATCGCCTCCTGAAAATTGAGAATCTACGGGAGTATAGTTATCCTGAATCAAATTTTTAATCTCTTTTGTGTAATCTGTTTTCATTTTCTCAAAAATAAAAGTTTATAATATTAATTATCAATTAGTTAAATACTTAAAGACTGTATTTTTTTATCAAAAATCGACGTGTTTACAAACGCCGTAGCCTGTAGCGAAATGACTTGTGCCATAGCAAAAAGTCATGCAAATATGAAAGTATACGTAGCTTAGAAAGTTGTGAGTGGTAGATCTTCAGTTCCAGCTCGAGAAGCGTCTAGTTTTCCTTCGAACATTGAATAGAATGGATAATCAAACGTATCACTTAGGTGTGTTGCATGTTCCTGATCAATACCCTTTCTTCTTTCCGACCGCTTATCCTTTTCAAGACCTTTCCCTCGATCATATACTTCAGCGTTCTCCATCGAAACAATAAGGCTTGGACAGTTCGCTTTATTAATTCTAATCTTAGGTAATCCTCTGCGCCTTCCATCCTCACGAAGCGCCACATTGATAAGCCTAAACTTTTCTGTGTATGATGGGTTCGCACCTGTGGTCATTTTATATACTGTCCACCCTGATTTAGTTAAGATTTCCTTTGCCTGGTCTGCCATTGTCATTTTACTATTGGCCATTCTATTGTTTCCGGTCCTGTCATAATAGAAATAAACTTCTTTGGTTGGATGTGGTAAGTAGTACGGAAGAAACTCTTCTAGAAATAAATGGTCCAGCATCTTTGGTGACTTGACATAGAACTCTTTGAGCACTCGATAGGTATCATCTTGTAATTGACTTACAGTCATACTATTAATATTCGCTCCCCAATCCACGCTAATAATAAGTGGTTCATTCTTTTTAACGTCTAGATCCTGTCTGCAATTAAGAGAATTTCCATTAAGGTCTGTAATAGGTATTCCCTCTAGATAGCCGTTATCAAAATTTGTATAATAATTATCTTCTGTAAGTTGTGGATAAAAGCCGTCCGTGATCTCTTTCGGTCGAATGTTTAACATTTCAGCGTTGTAGATGATATCATCCCTATACGACTTACGCATATGCTCAAAATAGTCAGAACGAATGTTGGCCATGTTTACCTTAGCCGTAGCTTTCAGAAATAATATACCAGAAGGATCTTTTCTAGCCTCTTCTTCCATATCAGTAAACCACTTCCCCTTCTTAGTTAAAGGTGTTGAAGAGGTGTAAACTTCAGAATGCAAAAGTGGTGAGTTTTTAAATTGTGCTTTTTTAGCTCGGTTAGTGTTTGTTACATTAATAGCTAACTTTTCATCGTCGAATAGTGCAGCTTCATCCCCACGAATAGCATAAGAATTAAGACCACGTCCACTATCCTTATGATCTAGACTTACAAATTGAAAAATTGCACCATTAGACCAATGCCAAATATTATTAAATGCTTCAGGTGACTGAAAAGGCATCTGGAACCCCATCTTTTTCCCTGCCATAGATCCGACGACGTAATCAATGCCCTCATAGATTCCAAATAGTTCAAGACCTTCTTTGATAGCTGGCATAAATCGAGAAAGAATTTGGCTGTAAGTAGAGCCAACCATGGCAAAAGATCCTCTTGGCATTTGCTTCACTAATTGTAGAGAATCATACCCTAAATAGGTAGTCTTTCCAGATCCCCTGCCCCACTCCAAAAATTTCTGTTTTTGTTTTGCAGTAGCAGCAATAACCTGAGCAGCATTCAGACGAACTCTTTTACTCTTCATCTTCTTCTTCTTTGAGTTCTTCAAAATCAGTATCCTCCGCTTCAAAATCATTAAGATCTACAACTCCTCCAGATACTATTTTATCAATACCTTTTTTACTTTGAGTATCCAAAGTGATAGTGATATCCATGTTTTTAATCTTATCGAGATTAACCAACTTATCATCTCCATCAAAATCCGCTAGTTTGATCATGCGGTCTAAACCTTTCCCGATTTCTGCCAGATTTTTCTCTTTAAATGCGATATCAAGAGCTTGCTGGTTGTATTCGAAAATTAGAAATCGCATTCCCTCTTTATCTGCCTTGCCTACATCTCCATAAATTTTTAGAGCGTTCCCTATATCGCGATAGGCTGTAGCCTGAGAAACTTCAAATTGATCCTGAAGGATTTTCGATACCTGGTCTCTAGTTTTCCGATCCAACATTAATGTGAATGCCGTTTTAACGCGGTTTTTCATTTTTTCCTGAAAATCACTTAGCTGAATAGTGTTATCGAGAAAGGATCCATAAACCTTATCGAAATGAGTGTCTTTTGTGGTGATGTTTGCCAATTTATCTGAGGTTTTACTTCAAAATTGACCTATCAAAGCACCTTAAAAAAGGACACTTAATTCTTGTCCTTTTTTAAGGCACAAGTCATTCGCACTTTTGGAGTATGGCAGAAGAAACTATCTATTTAAATCAAGTGCTCGAGATAATGCGCAAACCTGACTCTGATGGTAAAGCGGTCAAATTCGATATTGCCGTGCGCACTTTTAATAGAAATTCTAAAAGTGGTGGCACTTTAAATAGTTATGAGAATGCCAAACAAGTGATGAAAGAAGCAGGAATGGATAAGAATAGTATCTATGCCTTACAGCACTTCAAAAAATCAAAAATTCCAAAGATTAGAAAGAACCCGCAGCACTTCTCTAATAAGACGCGTAATATTCGTCTGGAGAACGGCGAGGTTAAGAAGATCCATATTCGCTACATCATTTCATTCAACGGCAAAAAAGTCATTTATTAATGAGTCTATACGAACATAACCATATTCATTTCGGGACCGGTACCGAGGCAGCATTTGTATTCTCCGGAAAAGGGAAAGGAAATCATACCAGCGCTCCAATTGAAAAAACTGGAGTTAGCACAACAGGGAAAATCGTAAAGTGGGGTGATGATAATCAATATCCTAATAGATTTCTAGAAGTTGTTAAGAAAAATGGGGCCGCTGGATCGAGTTATCGATTTAACCGCGCGGCTCATTATGGGCAGGGATTTCGATTAATGAAACCTAAGGAAGCTAATAATGGAAAGGAAGATCTTCAAATCGTATCGTTAAACTCGGTACCGGACATCAGAAAATTTTTCCGAAGAAATAAAATTCACCGTGTATTTACCGAAATTATTACAGATCTAGAGACTTTTGATATTGGGTGGCCAGAGTATATTCTTACCAATGACTACTCGAAGATTTACTCACTCCGCAGGCTGCAAACTGCAAAAATGAGATTTGAAGAAATCAATCCAAAGACCGGCATAATTGAAAACTCTTATTTCTGTCATAATTGGAAACCTCATACCACAGTAGATAGTGAATATGTGAGTAAAATTGCGGTGGTAGATAATTATTGCAGCGCTGAAGAAGTGAAGGAACATTGTAAGCGGAATAAAATCCACAAATTCACTATGCCCATTTACTATCCCCTTATTGATGAAACTTACTATCCTGAACCTTCACATCATTCCGTTTTCCGCAATGGATGGATGGAAGTAGTAAATGCCATTCCTGAATATAAAAAACACTTCTCAGAAAATCAGTTAAACGTAAAATACATGGTGTATATCTCTGATGAGTATTTCACTCGCACCTATGCTGATGAATGGGAGAAATTCGACACCAATAAAAAACTGGAGATTCGTAAAAATTTAAAAGATGCTATTGATGCGCATTTAGCCGGAAATAAAAATGCCGGGAAATCCATTCAAACGACAGTTTTTAAGGATCGTGAAGGGAAATGGATTAAAGGTATCGAGGTTGTGCCTTTAAAAGATGAAAACAGCAGCGAGGGAAAAGGCCTATTAGATTCTTCTGCAGGTAACTCAGAAATTATGTCTGCGATTGGAGTGGATCCCAACCTTATGGGAGTTGGTATTCCTGGAGGAAAATTAAACGGAGGATCCGGATCTGATAAGCGTGAAGCCATGAGCATCCTAAACAGCCTTTTCAAAACGAAACGTGAGACCACTCTTGATATCTGGCGACTTCTGCGCGATTATAACAAATGGGACGAAGATCTGGAAGGTGACTTTGCTGTGACCAATCTTACTACGCTAGACAAAAACCCAACCGGAACCCAAAACGAGATCTAATTATGCTAGTTAAGAATATAGCAACTATACAGAAATACGCAATTGTTAATTACAATTTCACATTCGAAATAATCGAAAGCCAGGTAAGAAAACAAGAGCGGAAACATATCCTTTCCGTAATTGGAAGAGAGCTTTATAATTCGTGGAGCGATGCTGCTCCAGAAGACGAAATTGAAAAAGAAGTTTTTGATTTACTTGAGGAAGCTTCCTCAAATTTATCATTATTAAGTTACACCAAAGTAGGAATAGTCTCCTCTAGTAATGGCGGACTATATATTTCTACATCTTCAAATTCAGAACCAGCACAGTGGTGGCAGATAAAAGATCTACGAGTAGAATTATTGAATTCCGGCATGGAAGCTATCGATCAGGCGCTCGAAATCATGGAGGCTAACCAGGATAAATTTGAGAGCTGGGTTAATTCCGATCAATACACCATTTTTAAAGAATTACTATGTAGCCAAACAGCACATTTTCAAAAAATATATAACATATCAAAAAGTCGTCTCACTTTCCTCGCCTTACGCCCATACTTACGAAAAGTAGAAAAACAATTTTTTGAAGGTCTGTTGGGAGCTGAGACGCTTTTACAAATTAAAGAGGGAAATAGCCCTGAAGAAAGGAAAGCTCTTGAAATCTCCAGATGGGCTCAAGTATGTCTGGCCATTGCTGAAATTGCTAAAGAAGGCATTTTTGAGTTATCCTCTCGAGGTCTTTTTACGGTGTTCGAAGAAATACCGGGAATGAATAGAACCAAAGCAGATCAGGTCGAGCTTCTAAAGATCGAGCAATCCAAATCGCACGAAGGAAACGAAATCTTAAAAGATCTGATTCGCCATCTTAAGAAGTTCCCAGGCATCTTTAAAAAATACGATCAACGTGAAAATCAGAAATTAATTAATCCGGTTTTAAACGGTAAATCCATTGTAAGCTTGTAGTTATGGGAAAGGCAAAAAGACCATCGATAAATATTTCTGCAAAAAGAAATGTAAATCCCTCAATCAACCGGCGAACTGAAGTTGCTGCAGAAGACTTTGAGGAAATAGCTACGATTTTGAGCGATCATGCCGAATTGATTGATCAAGCTAATTTGAATCCTGAGAAGTTTTATAAATTTCACACTTCACTACCTGCCTTAAAAGCTGCTCATCCAGAAGCAGAAGAAAATGCATGGGCAGTAATAATTCCTGCCAATGGGAACACACAGTTTGTGGCCACTTTCGAAAATGGGCAATGGAGAGCTTCAGAAAATGAAGCTCCAGTTCAATTATTTAATACCATTGCCGATCGGCCTGAAGAAGGCCAGGAAGGTATTTTCTACATCGTAAAGGATGAAAAGATAATTTATCTGTGGTATAACAATAAATGGAATGCATTTGGAAAGGACGGTAATAACGGCCTTTCCGCTTACCAGGTTGCAGTTGCTCGAGGTTATCAAGGAACTATCGACGAATGGTTAGGAACTTTAGAAGGGAAATCAGCTTATCAATTAGCAAAAGATGAAGGATTCGAAGGAACCCAATCTGAATGGATCGAAAGCCTAGGTGGTATTCAAGGAAAATCAGCTTATCAATCTGCTTTGGATAATGGTTTTACGGGAACAGAATCAGAGTGGTTGCAATCACTATTAGGACCAAAAGGAAAATCAGCTTATCAATCTGCTTTGGATAATGGCTTTACTGGAACAGAGTCAGAGTGGCTAATATCTTTAATTGGAGGTAAAGGAGATCCCGGCTTATCAGCTTATGAAGATTGGCTATCTAGAGATAACCAGGGAACCTTTGAAGAATTCCTAGAAACTCTTAAAGGTCCTGCTGGGGATGTAACTGCAGCACAACTAGAAAGTGCAAAACAGGAAGCAATCAATGAAGCGAAAGCATATCACGATCAGAATAGTCATACAGGAAGCTCTAATAGTTTAGGAACAAACATTGAATTTGGATTAATTGGAGAAATCGATGGCCAAAATAAAATATTTCAAACTTCAGAAGAATTTCAGCCTAGTAAAATATTGGTCTATCTAAACGGATTACTTCAAACTCTTGGAGATGATTACTTTGAAAGCACGACACAAATAATTGAGTTCGTTGAAGCTCCACCTGTTTTTTCAGACGGTACAAAATCAAAAATTATCGCAATCTATTAATTATGTCAATTACAAAAATACATCCAAATCAATTAAAAGATATTCCAAGTTATCCAGAACCATATGTGACTTCTTTATCTGAAACATCTTCAATTCCAGATTTAACAAAAGATATCACAGTTTACGGTGACTATTTCACACCAAATATGACAGTTAATATTCTAGACAATACAGTTAGTGATTTTAGATTTATTAGCAGTAAAGAAATTAGTTTTAAGGTAAGATCAGGTAATCAAGAAGGTGCTTTCAATATTATATTAAATAATGGGCGTATCCTAACTTTGACAAATTACTGGGTTGTAAGCTTAGGAGAAGTTTTAGTACCGCAAGTAGATGATTGGACTAACTTAATTAATAACCCAATTTTGAGTATAGGCGGTATCAAAAAAGATATCGAAAACAGTCTAGTGAGCGCAGACTGGGTAAATATTGATGCAAATCAAGATTTTAGTATATATGGAAAATTAGAGGATTTTACTTTAGGGGGATCAACAGCAACTTCAGGTAATGTAACACAAATACAGCTGTTGAATGCAGATACTTTAAATGAAGTGTCTAGAATGGTATGGAGATTTAATTCGTCTTTCACTTTTAAGCAAATTAGATCCTATTTAGCTGATGGTTCGAGTTCAGGAGATGGAGACGGAGGCGATATATTTAACGATGTTGGAAGGTTATCAAGAATAGGAGAGTCCTGGATTTTTTACGTAAATGACATACAAGAACATATTTATAATAGTGCAGGATATACAGGAGCATTATTAGTCAGAGTTTCAGCATATAATTCAGGACTTAAACAAATAAAACTTATAAAACACTAAAGATGAAATTATTACCTAAAAATGGTGTATATAATTCGCCTATGGCAGTTCAAGGAAAATTTGAGAATGTTTTCATTGAAGACCGAGAAATAACTATCAAAAGAAACGAAAATTTTCTATCAGTAAAATTTGTCATGTTTTATTTAAAAGACGAGAAAGAAATTATTCTAGGATCTAAAACTATGGAGTTTTGTGGTCTTGAAAATGATTACGCAAATTCTACAAATATCGCAAGCATCTTCAAATATCCTAATCCTGATTATGATCCAAATTTTGATATAGCGGAATCAAAATCGGATGAAGACTACAAAAAGACTATTGAATGGATTGAAAATGTGAAGTTGATGGAATATTTAGCTTTAAACAACAATAAACTACCGTACGGAGCAATCATTACAGAGTACGGATACCCAACATTCGAAGTGGTTCTACAATATTTTGAAGGAGGTACATTAGATGATCCAGAAGTTCAAATAAATAATGAATTTGCTCAGGGTTTTCTGCTTAACAAACTATCCATAAATGGAGAAATTGTAGGGGACCAGTTTATTTTCTTATCATAATCCTCCTGTCCTTTTTTTAAAATCACTGGGTTCAGACTTTTACATTATAAATCTGAACCCAATGAATCTCTCAAATTTCAAATCCTGGCTATCTGAATTCTTCAGTAATATTGGCCAGTTGCTCCTAGCTTTTTTTCTTATTCTCGTAGCCTTTGCGCTATTCATTCCCTGCTTAGTTGCTTCTCTTATTTGGAAAGTAATTGTTTCCATTACCAAAGAGAATCGAAAAGCTCGAGATATTATTTCCGGTACAAAGCAATTCTTTTTGGCAATTGCTATCGCTTTAGATCAACTTGGCAATGTTGCCTTTGGCGGTTTTTTCAATTGGTTCTTTCTGAAGAATGAGTATGGTCTTTATAATTTCGGCTCAGCCCATGAAACTGTAAGCGAAGTTTTGGGATGGAATCTTTATCTGGAGCATTTAAACCAAAAAGGTAAATATATGGTTGCTCTTCTTAACTGGATCGAAAAAGATCATTGTATCAAAGCCATGAGATCCGGTATTCAAACGGCACAATTCAAAACTGAACATTGGAAGGATGTTCAGGATTATCAAGTAAACTCAAAACCTCAATAATGAAAACAATTCTTACACTTTTGATTGGGTTCTTCCTAATCACTACCAACACCTTTGCGCAGAAATCCGAAAAAGAACCTGTTGAAGATTCGGTCACTATTAGCATTCCGGCTACTGTGGTTCTAAACCACGAAGGCAAAATGCTTATTACTGATCGATATAACAAGAGGCACTTCGAGATCGAATCGACCAGAGAAATTTCCCAGGGAAAAGAATATGAATTTATTCTCCAGTTCAAAATTTCCGATCGGCAAAAAAATCATTGTATCGGCTGCACCGGAATTTTGCCGGCCACTTTAATAGACTTTACAATTACTCCCTATCAAGCAAAACTGGATCAGGCACGAATAAGGGATGCATTGCGTAATAAAGGATACGATAAAAGCCCCAGATACCAATAGTAAAAATAATTTATGCTAGCTCTTCAAACAGAATCTCTTTCTAAATTTTCCGAATATGGCCTGCCCGGACTTATAATCCTTACGCTTATCATAGCTGTTGGCTATCTCTTCAAGGTTGTTCATGACTATAGCAAACAAGATAGGAAGCGGGCCGATCATTTTGGAGAAGCCTTTATGAAAATATCAGGGGATCAAAATGAGACTAATCGAAAAATCGTTGAAGTTACTGAGAAGATGGCCGATCAGAATAAGGTATATCATCAAGATACCACCAGAAGACTCGAAGAAATGCCTGCTAAGATCCTCAAGGAATTTGAATATAGAAACTTACAGAAGTCACAAAATTCCTCAAATACTACACCTGCACCATGAACTTAACTCCCCTTCAGAAATTTCAGAATTCGCAATGCTTAGATCCAGATAATGATTTTGGGCCATTGACGATTAAAGCAATGCGTTTTGCATTTTCATTGAGCATTGAGCAAACAGCTAATTTCGCTGGGCAATGTGCGCATGAATCAAATTATTTTAAGCGCCAGTTTGAAAACTTAAATTATTCTTACGAAAGATTATTGCAGATCTTCTCCCACGATTTTGATACCGATCGAAACCGGATCCTTTCTGACGAAGAAAAACAAGTGGCCAGGATCCTGGAAAGAAAACCGCAGCAAATTGCAAATTTCGTTTACGCCAACCAAAATGGAAATGGTGATGAAGCTTCTGGAGATGGCTGGCTATTTCGTGGGCGTGGTCCTCTGCAATTAACCGGTAGAAGAAATTACCAATTATTCGCTGCTGCGATGAATGATCAGGAAATCATGTGCAATCCAGATCTCGTGGTTACTAAATATTATTTTGAAAGTGCATTATGGTATTTCGAAAGTAATAATCTCTGGAGTATTGCGAAGAAAACAAATCGAGTAGCTATTAAAAATCTTACCAAACGAGTGAATGGAGGATATCATGGGCTTCAGGATCGTATTAATAAAACTATAAATTTCGAAGGATGGTTACGCGCTGCTTAATTTTAATAATTGTCATATCGCTATTTGGATGTAGTTCGAGAAAAGTGGAAACGCACAAAAAACTGGAGTCAGTTTCTGAACTACGTCAAAATGATATCCAGGAACTGCAAACTGAAAAAATAAAAAGTGATATCCTTCGAATTTCGGAAAATTGGGATCTCAATCTAAAACCTGAAGATCCCAATAAACCAATGCAGGTTATTTATGGTAATGACACTCTTAATTCTACCAACGCAAATGTATCACTAAGCAAAAATAAAGAAACTGAAAATGCTCAATCGGTGACCGATAAGAAAACTGAAAAATTAGATCAATCTAAATCAGAAAAAGAAAAAGGTTCCTCTGAAAAAGGAAAATCAACCGATCGACAGTCTCCAAGCTGGGGATTAAATATTGGACTTATTTTTGGGATCATCTTGTCAATTATTTTGATATCCCTTTACTTCAAAACAAAAACTCCCAAACCCTAATTTTCTCAAAATATCCATGCTTTGAAAGGACAGCAATTTTGCTGTCCTTTTTTTAAGGTTTCTAGCTATCGAATTTAGCCTAAAATATAAGCATGGGGATCAACATTTCATTAATTGTGAAGCTTCCAAAATTCTGGAACGAACTAAGCGAAAAGCAGCTGGGTAAAATTGCTGTGGTCATAGAGCATTTTAGAAAATTCTATGAGCTTTATCCTAAAAAGGCTAACACAGCGATAAATAGGCTTTACTCGAGAATTTGTAAAATACTGCTTAGCTCCAATAATTTCCTGGTACAATATATTGCCCTGGTGCAAATTCCTCCGGAGGAATATGCAGATCATGTTGCATTTATAAATAAGGAAAACAATAGGACTGTATTTCCCTCAGCTTTCGAGATTGGTAATGAAGTGCACCACCCTCCGGCAAATAGGATACAAAACCTATCGATGGAAGAGTTCAGCTTTGTAGATGCATTGTTTTTTAACTGGAGATTAAAAAACGATGCGAGATATCTCGATTTGATTTGTGCAACGCTCTACCGAGCTGCCGGATCTCAAAATCCAGATTACGACATTAGGCGACCATTTAATAAAATCATTTTAGAAAAATCTCTTACAAAGTGGCTAAATGTTTCCGACGAAAAAAAACTGGCCATTGCTTATACTTTTGAAGGCTGTCGAAATCAAATGGTAAAATTATATCCTAATACATTCCCGAAATCCCCAAAGGAAACGAAGAATACTAAAATTCAGCAAAAGCCCCAATACACTCCTTTCGGTCAGCTGCTCAACTTCAAAATAAATTTTGATCCATCTAAGCTCGAGCAAACCGAGCGCATGAACATGCACAAGTTTTTAAGCACCTACGAAAATGAATTAGTAAACGATAAAAAAGCAAAGAAAAATGCCAGAACTAACCCATAAAATCACTGTTGATTATTTTGAAAATATAAATCTTCAATTAAAGGATTTTCCGGAAAAATCATTTTTCAGGATGGATCTGGAGGAACTTTTCGGTGCTTTTAGAACCGGGATAAACTTTCCGGCAATGAGCGTGGAATCTCCAGAAGGTGATGGCTCTAAATCTATTCCTGAAAATAGTATTATTGGTCGGTTCTTCGCATTCACGATTTGGCAAAATCCACAACGTGGTAACTTTGAAGCACAAAACGATATGCTGGATGAATGTGAGCGTATAGGTCTTAAGATCATCGCACGTATGCGTTTAGAATCTAAGAAACCCAATTCTATTCTTTACAACAAATTCAAAACTTCAACCGTAAGCTGGAAACAATATGGACCTGTCTTTAACGAACAACTATACGGATATAGATTTCAAGGCACTTTTGAAGGTAACGAACCTTTGAAAGTGAATCCTGAAGATTGGGAAGATCTTAGCATTGCCTGCCCTTAAATCGCTGTCCTTTTTTAACGGCCCTATAGCTGCCAATTTTGAATTATGCCAGGAGATATAAAATCAAAAGAAAAAGCAATTGGAAAACGTGCTGCAAGGATAGCCGAGAACTATGTTCACTCCATCCTAAAGAGCAAGCTTAATATTCATAATAAGGGTGATGCTAATACGGTTCCTATTCTTGAAGCTACCAGGATTACTGCTAAAATGGGTACGCATCGACTACTTGGTTTAAACTTTACTTCGAGCAAAGTAGGTTTTATGCTCCATTATGGTGCTGCAGGTGTTCGTGAAGGCGGTAATGTTTACCTAAGAGCTTCGCGGTACCATAAAGGTGAAACGCTTAGAAAACCGCACCAGGTTAAACTTCCGCAATTTCAATTATTCGATGATATCTATAAAAAATCAGATGCACTCGATTATCTAATCGATGCACTTGGCGAAACCAGAACTGACGATGTAATGGCCAAAATCTCCAACCTGGTATTGCAACTTAATACAGAGGATAAATAATGGGTGCACAAACTAAAGTATTTAACCTCGCTATTCGTGTAAATGACAAAGAAGTCAAAACCACGATGAACTCTGTAGGTAAAGAACTGCGAGCGCAGCGTGGCTATGTTCGAAATCTTGAAGAAGGAACAAAGAAGTGGAATGAGGAAAATGCGAAGTTAGCTAAGATGGAGAAAACTTACGATGGCATGAAAACGCGCCAACGTGAGTTTATCAACCAAACCAAAGAAGGAGAAAAATCCCTTCAGAATAATCGAAAAGCAATTAATCAATTTGGTGAGGCCTTTGGACAGGTAACAGGTGGTATTGTTACTGGAGACCTTATGATGGTTCAAGAAGGACTTAAAGGAATGCGAACCAGTATTATTGGAGCAACTAAAGCAGCGGTCGCTTTTATCGCCACGCCTTTAGGGATGGTGCTTGCTGGTTTAGCAGTCGCCATTGGTGCCGTAACTCAATATTTTAGAGATTCCGAAGAAGGCCAGAATGCCTGGAATAAAGTAAGTGCGGTTACTGGCGTGGTTGTGGGAAACCTAACCGATTTACTTTCCTTTTTAGGGAAAATTATAGTTGATGTGTTTTCGAATCCCAAAGAGACCATCGAAGCTTTGGGTAGTTTCATAAAAACGAATATAGAAAATCGAATTACAGGTTTAATTAAGTTCTTCCCGAAACTAGGAGAAGCAATTGATCTAGCGCTTAGCGGGAATTTTAAAGAAGCTGGAAAAGTTGCATTCGATGCCGTTACACAAATTACAACGGGAGTAGAAAATTTTAGCGATAAAGCGGTAGATGGTTTTAATAGCGCTAAGGATGCATTAAATGATTACGGCAACGAAATGGCCAGTGAAGTGAAGCGCCAAATGGAGCTGAGTGACATGGCCGCTGAAGCTGATAAAATTGAACGCCAGTTAATTGTTGATAAAGGCAAGGTTGAAGCACAAGTTGCAGAAGCTAGAAGAAAAGCCAGGGACGAAGAAAACCTCTCTGCGGAAGAACGCCAAAAATTACTGAATGAGGCAAAAGCTGCTCAAGACGATCTTTACGAGCGAGAAATTAAAGCAGCTGAAATCCGGCGCCAGATTAAGGCAGAAGAAAATCAATTTTCAAATTCTACTAAAGAAGATCTTACCGAAGAAGCCGAGCTTACTGCAAAAGTAGATCAACTAAGAAGGCAAAAAGCAGATGCCGGAAGAAATTTAATGCGTGATGAGCTAAGGATTAATAACGAATTACTAAAAGCTTCTAAGGACTTAGCTAAAGCAGACCAGAAAAGACTTGATGAACTTGCAAAATTAGAAACCGAATACAATAAGAAAAAAGAAGATCGCCTGGCAGATTCTGCCCTTAAACAAGCAGAACTAGAACAAAAAAGAGCCTTAGAAAAAGCGCAGGCATTAGGAGCTGAACAGGAGCTAATTGATCAGATTCGGGCAGAGCACCAGATAAAGATCGATGAAGCCAAAGCTGAAGAAGAAGCCAAGGAACTAGAGCGTATGCGCACTTTCGATGAAAAGCGCCGAGAATTGGAAAATGAGCTGGAGCTTCAAAAAGCAGAAACTGAAGCTGAAAAAGAAGAGATCCGTCTTGCCCAGGAATTAGAAAAAGAAGAACTGGCGTGGGAGAAAAAGCTGGAGGAATTTCAAAAAGAAATGGAATTCCTACAAATGACTGAGGAGGAGAAAGCCAAAGTTGAACAAGCTATCAAAGAATCTCACGAAGCTACAATTAATGGCATCCATGAAAAGTGGAAAAATAAGGAACTAAAAAAAGAGGAAGAAATTGCCCAGGCAAAAAGGCAATTATGGAGTGACTCTTTAAACGCAGCGATTAATATTGCAGGGCAGGAGACGAAGATCGGACAAGCATTATTAATCGCGAAACAGTTGATAGCAGCCAAAGAAATGGCGGTTGAACTCGGTTTGTTTCAATCTAAAATGAGCTTAAAAGCAGCCGAAGCGACCGGAGATATTGCAGCTGGTACCGCAAAGACTGCAGCAGTAGGTTTCCCTCAAAACATACCCTTATTAATTGGTTTTGCAGCTCAGGTTGTTGGTATTGTGGGCGCTATTAGAAATGCTGCGAAAGCAAAAAAAGATGCAAAAACAACTGGATTCTTCAATGGCGGGCATACTGGATATAGTGGTCTAGGGTTTATCGATGATTCTGGCCATGAGCCTGTAGGTTATGTACATAAAAATGAATATGTGATTCCTGAAATTGTGAGGAAAGATCCCGAAATGCCGCAGATCGAGAAATATATTGAGAATAAACGAAGAAAGAAACTTGGTCTTTTCTATAATGGCGGTCCTACTTCTCCAGAAGAAACGAACCCTGTTAATACTGGTGCCGACTATGCCACCACCTTTATCGCCGCGATTGATCGTCTATTAGAACGTTTAGAAATACCGCTAAAGGCAATTGTGACATGGGACTACGAAACCGAACAAAAACGCCAGGCTGCCCAAAAAAAACTAGATAAGATTAAAAGTAAATCTAAAATTAAAAATTCATAGAAATGCCAGATAACCCACATGAAGGCTACGAATTAGGACTAAACCCAAGAAGCCTTTCTATTAAGTATAAAAAGTTTTCGGGAGTAATTCCAAATGAGATGGTGGCCTTATTATGGCGGTACACAGTCGAGGATAATGTAGAAATTCTGGATGCGCCTCAATGGCTCTTTGTTATACTCGAAGAGATTTGGAGATTAGACAGTGGTAAAGTAGGAAGATCCGATTATAAGATTGCTATAAATGAAAATATAGCTAACAATCTGGCACCGGGAAATTATTCCGCTGATATCAAAATAAGAGGAACAGTCTCCAGCAATTTAATCTTAGGAGGTAGGCCTTTAACATATACACTTCAGATAAATTTAACGATTCTAGAAGGTACTCGATTAGATATCGATAACAGAAGTTTTAAATTTGAATATAGGCGAGGACAGAACCCACCCGCATCTCAATTTCTTCGTGTAACAAGCGAAAAAAACTGGCAGATCGTATCCGATCAACAATGGCTTAGATTCTCCCCTGAAACAGGCCAGGGAAATACTTTGGTCACGGTAACGGCAGATCCGGCAGGAATTACGACTACTACAAACCGGGCTAATTACGTGGTAAGCGATGGTGATGTACAGATACAAGGAGTTTCATTTCTCTATATTTTTGGAAGCACAGGACAGGATTATATCAATGCGAGTAAAGAACTTATCACTTTCGCTGCAAACTATCAGGAAACAGTATCACTATCACAAAGATTTCAAATAGATTCTTCGATGAATACCCAAATTTCTACGAGCGTATCCTGGTTAGAGGTTAATCCGGTAAACAATATGAGTGGTGTTAGAGAAATCGAAGTAACAACAATAAATACTGAGTTACTTGAAATAGGCAGCTATAATGCCGTAATAGAAATTGAGGGTTCTAATTTTGGTTCTGTATTTATAGATGTCGTTTTAGACATTGTAGAACAGATTACTCAAGGATTAGAATCAGGTAAATTATATTATGCGGGAGATCGAAATAAAATACAGCTTGGCAATGCACAGCAAAATGCAGAGATCTACTTAAATTTTATTACCTCCGGAACTCTTCAAACACAAAGATATACAAGGCGGACACCGTATTTTCGCAATACCGCCAGTATAATAATCGGCCAAGAAACCGAAACTCTTTTACGTCCTCAAAACTTGCCAACGCTCAATACACAAAATTATATACCAGTAATTCCTATTCGCTATGACTTTAAGGTATTTGATAAGCAAATGGGACAACAATTGAGAAAAGAACGGGCCGATTATTCTAATATACTTTTTCTTAATGGCAATCGTCCGTTAAGCAATAGCCTTTGTTACATACCTGAGATTCTTACAATTCCAAATGATGGAATTTTAGCACTTTCATGGGTAGCAGGAGAAATGATCGATGTTATAGAAATAGCTGGTGATATTCAAAGTCTATTGCCGGTAACAGTAACCGGGAAAGTACAGAGTTTTATTTTTAATGCCAGTGATTTTTCACTTTCTACAGGACAAAGTTTTCAAATTAAATGTGGGCAGCTCTCCATTCAAGTAATAATTAAACCAGCAGATTTACCTACAACACACTTAATATGGTTGAATGAATGGGATTGTCCGGAAATTTTTAATTGCGACGGCATCTTCAAAATTATCGATGAAGAAGAAAGTACCATAGCTACACGTAATAGAGACGGTAAAGAATATAGCACTATAGTTGAAGTACAAGAGCCACAGGATTTTGAAGTTGGTACCGGGAATATCTACAGCGAAGAAGAAGTACAACATCTAGCCACTATACTTCGATCAAAGCGGGTTTGGATTCAGCATGGCCAGAAGCGCTGGGAAGTTCTAAGAGATTTTCGAAACCTGGTAACTTCTGAAACCAGGAGGCATAACAGAAATTTTAATCTAAAATTCAATCTAGCTACTAAATGATCTATCTACAAACAGAAACCTTCCAAATCGATATTAGTCGTTTTGGAGTTAGCCTTAATGAAGAGAGTGATTTATTTACAGATAGTGTAAATAAAAATTATTCTTTGCCCTTTACTGTAGAAGGTGACGCAGAATTACTGGCAAAATTAGGTCTGGCACATTTAGAGAATGTTACCGAAATCGATGTGCAGATACCATGTCGATTAATACTTCCTACCAGGCATTATAAAGCAAATCTTTTTATTGGCGAGATAGAAGGTTATAGGATAGAGTGTACAATCACCTATGGTGATGAAGATCTTACTGTTTATGATGTAGAATTGAAAAACTTGCCCTGGCCACAAATCGTAACTCCAGATCTTCGACAATATGCCAGATCTACTAACAGAAAAAAATGGCCAGATACCGCATTTAATTTTCCTATGGTTTGGAAACCCAAAATCGCAGAGGATGATAATTACGAGGCTTTTGAAGGGTATATTAATAATTATAAAGATTACGGTTATGTAGAGAATGTAATAGATACTAGCGGAGAGGAAACGCGTTATTTAAACAAAAATGTGATGGCACCAATGCCCTACCTTCTTGAAATTGTAAGATTCATTTTTGCACAAGAAGGTAAAACAGTCTTTGGCAAAGCAATCGATCATCCAGATTTGAAACGTGCGCTCTATATACCCGAAACTTATCTTGAAAAATTTCGCGGTAGTGAATATCAAAGCTGGTCGTTTGTGGAACCATCCAGACAGAAAAATGAAAATTTAAAATCGTATAGCGTATACGAGCGAATATTATCCCCTACCGAAATTGGGAGTTTTGAAATTGATTTTTCTATAAGTTTAGATCCTGTACAGGCACGTTATTTTGAATTTAATATATATCGCCAGGATTCAATTTCTAACGAGCGAACGCTTTTAAAAGAAGCGCGATCAACAAGCAATCGAGTAAAATTAGATGATAAATTTTCTATTACTATAGAAGAAAAAACACAATTTGATAAAATTGTTGTAGAGCTGATTTTGGAAAACCAAAATCAATCTATAGCAAATTTTAATAACTTTGAATATAGTTTTAAGGGAGGCCGCTTAAATCAATTCCCTACGGCATTTAGCCTTGCTAATTTTGTACCAGATATGACGGCCGGGGAATATATTAATTTGATTAAGAACTGGCTTAATTTGGATATTGATATACAGGAACGCTTTGTAATTATTAATTTCGCTCAAAAATCGGTATTAGAAAGAACATCTAGAGACCACTCTCATCTTGATGATCCTAAAAAGAAATTTACGCATAATTCTAATCGTTTTTATAAGATTAGTTATGCGAACGGAGAAACTTATTTTTATAACAAAAACGGCCGGGTATATTCAGACCAGATCGAAGAAGGAACCGAGGAAATTGAAATCGAATTAGATTTACAACCGGCATTGGTAGAACCAAACAAAGGAGTTACCACAGCCATAGCTCCAAAAGAAACTAGCGATCTCGATTTTTGTCTATATGATGGCGTAAATGTAAATGGCTTGCCAACATGTGCAGAAAATATTAGCCGAACTTTATCACTAGATAATGTAGGAAATAATTTTTGGGTAAACTGGTTATGGTTTCGGATTCACTCAAAAAGCTTTAAAGATAGTTTTGAATGCTCCCCACAGGAAATTTACGAGTTAAAGGAATTAAGCTATAAGTACAACGAGCTACACTTAATCAAAAAGCTATCGAAAAAATATCAATCGGAGAAAGTGATGAAGGTTGAAGTGGAGAGTGAGAGCTTTTAATGTTACATAAATATTGATTCGGGAATTTAATTTTGAAAAATGTAACAAAAATATTATATTTAAATATATATTTGCACCGCTTTTCAAGAGCGAAAATTAGCATATACGATTATGAAAGAAATCATTGCACGTAATTTTAAACTTTTACGAAATAAATTGGGTATAACTCAAATCGAAATGGCTGAGTACCTTGATTTATCTTCAAGAGAAGTTATAAGCTATTATGAAAATGGAGATAGAGATATCCCATTAGATATTTTAGAAAAATGTTGCAACCTATTTGGCGTTGAATTAATAGAATTATTTGAAGAGAATGAAGCCAAAGTAAAGACCAATATTCATTTTGCATTCCGAGCCGATGATCTGGAAAAAGAAGATTTAAAATCAATAGCTGATTTCAAAGAAATAATGAAGAATTATGGTCGAATGAAACAATTAATGAATCGTGGCTAAAATCAACAAAAATTTAATTGAAAAAAACGCTAATGATTTTAGAAATATTAATGGTATTAGTCCATTTTCTGCATTAGATCTAAATAATCTTCTTAGAAAATTAAAGGTTAATACCTTGTTTAAGCCACTTTCAAATAATTTTTCTGGAATGGCGATTAAGTCTGATTCTCTTTTTATACTAATAAATACTTCTCAGAACATAGGCAGACAAAACTTTACTATTTGTCACGAACTTTACCACCTTTTCATACAAGAAGATTTTAACATTGAGACCACGTATCAAGTCGGAAAATTTAATCGTAAAGATATTAATGAATTTAAAGCTGATTGTTTCGCTTCGTTTCTGCTTATGCCTGAACAAGGCGTTTTTTCGCTAATCCCTAATGAAGAGATTATTTATTCAAATGTAACTTTGGATACAATTGTTAACCTAGAACAATACTTCAAAGTCTCTAGGATCGCGATGCTGTACAGGTTATTAGGTTTAGGTCTGATAAACAATAAACAACTCAGTGAATTCTCAACAGGAGTAATCATCAGTGCAATTAAGCGAGGTTATTCCGAGGAATTATATAAGCCTAATTTTAAAAATGAGTTAATAAGTGATTATGGAGATTTAGCTAACAAATTACTTGAATCCGAAAAAATCAGTGAAGGTGATTATTATTCTTTAATGAGAAGAATTGGTATTGATGTTTTGTCGAATAAATACTTAGATGATGATCAAAGATCTATATGATTCGATAGACAGTTCAAAATTAATTTTATTTGATGCTGATGTTATAATTCACTTTATTACTGGGGATAGGTTGTTAGATCTATTCAATATAATGCCTAATGATAGCGTAATTCATGAAAAAGTTCATGATGAATTATGTGCCAATAGGAATACCAAAAAAACATTAGATAATTTAAAAAGTCTTGGTTTCTTTAGTCTAATAAATTTTGGAAGAAACTATGATATGATAAGAGAATATGCCCATATTACTTCAGTTCAGTTAAGGGGTGCTGGTGAAAGTGCATGTATGGCATACTGCAGATATTCCGATGATATAATTGCAAGCAGTAATTTAAAAGATATAAAAAATTACTGCAACTTACATAATATGCAATTTCTCACAACTTTTGATTTCATAGGTTTAGCTTATCATACAGGGAAATGGACTGAAGATCAGTGCAATAATTTTATAAATAAATTGGTTGGCAAACATAAAATTCCTTATAAAAACCTTCAAGATTATTTAAAAAGCCTGTAAATTAAAATTCCAAGGTGAATATATTCGAGTGATCTGGCGGGATCGATTTTTTATGTTTTCTAAGATAATTCTTAATACCTGCAACACTTTTATGTTGAGTGATAGGCATTAATTTAAACAAAATTTCCTGCTCTCCCAATCCTTCATCAATAAGACTATTATATAAGTTCATAATCGCCGTGTGTCTGCAGCTGTAAATTCCGTATTCCCTGCCAAAGCCCAATCTGGTCTTTACTTCTCTAAATCTTTTACCAAAATGATCTGCTTTACTTTTCAAGGAAACATCCCAATCTGCAGGCTTATTTTGATTCGTAAATAAAGTGTAAGAAGGTAGGCTGTTCTGGAGCTCCATTTCTTTGATGGTCGGCTTCAATTTTTCGATAACACGCCGAACACTTAAATCATCAGTTTTGGTTTCGACCTGGAGTAACCAGTTTTTGGTATTGATATCTTTAACCTTCAGTCGGCAAATTTCAAGAGGCCTTAATAGTGAATAAATTACAAACGATACATAGTGTATTAAATACGGATCTGTTTTCTCCAGTTCCTCCCTGATCACCTTGAGCTCTTCTACGGTAAAAGCTTTATTATTAACAGGATCCGATTCTACATTCGGAATATCCTTAATGAAATTATATGGAATATGCCGTTCATTCTTCATCGTGGTAAACAATGCAGAAAGACTCGACTTATGATTATTAACCGAACTGCCGGAAACTTCTTTCCCTGTTTGCTCATTTACATAATCAAACCGCAGCCAATCAAGGAATTCATAAAAATGATCGATACTAAAGCGTGCCGGATCTAAACCATAGTAGCCGTTACTTTTTGCCCAATCTAGAAACCTATTTTTATGAAAGTCGTAACCATTAAGTGTAGATTCCTTTTTTCCGGATTTCAATTTGATCTTATAAGCATATTCCATTGCAGTGGCCAGCGTCATTTGTGGTCCACGTTTTTTGGATTTCTTATTGCGTTCTTCGTTATCAGGGATCCATCCGCGCTCTAAAGCAGTGGTAAGAATAGAAACTAAATGCTTACCAGCAATCTTTCTTTCTTTGACCGTCTTTAAACGATTTATTTTTTTAGTGAAAGTAAATTTTCGATCTAAAGGTCCGTCTGGATTAGTACGCCAGTAGAAATTCACATTCCATCTTTTACCAGGACCAACAGTTGGTTTTCCGTTAGTCTTGGGAATATAAAGTTTGGGTTGTGAATATCGCTTTTGACTCATAGAAATCTCTAAAGAAATGGTAGTATTTCTAGGGACGTTTCTAGGGACGTTTTCGTTTTTTAGTTTCTTTTTCATAGCTAAAACGAAGGGTCTAAAAACGCGAAAACCCCTGTGTTTGCAGGGGTTTTCTCTGTACTCGGAGCGGGACTTGAACCCGCACGAACGTTGCTGTTCATTGGATTTTAAGTCCAACGTGTCTACCAATTCCACCATCCGAGCATAATATTATATATACTGAGCGAAAAACGGGATTCGAACCCGCGACCTCCACCTTGGCAAGGTGGCGCTCTACCAGCTGAGCTATTTTCGCGTATTTAAAAGAACTTTCGGTTTAACCGATGCGCAATTGCTTATTGCGGATGCAAATTTAGCACATTTCTTAAAACGACCAAGCTTTTTTTTATTTTTTTACGATTTCAGCCTTATTTTTTTGTTTTACCGATAGCATTCGCTTTATCTCATTCAGCTTCATTAAAGCCTCCACCGGCGTAAGTGTATCAATATCAATACTTATCAATTCGTCTCGCAAATCTTCTAATAATGGATCGTCGAGATGAAAAAAACTAAGTTGCATTTCTTCTTCTGCAGATTTTTTTAAAACATCTCCACTTTCTTCCATATTATGGCTTTGCTCGAGCTTTTTTAGAATCTTATTCGCGCGGTGTAAAACTTGTTGCGGCATTCCTGCCATTTTAGCGACATGAATCCCAAAGCTATGTTCACTACCACCTGGAATAAGTTTTCGAAGGAAAAGTACGTTGTCCTTTAATTCCTTTACAGAGACGTTATAATTTTTAATTCGGGTAAATGTATCACACATTTCATTTAACTCATGATAATGCGTCGCAAATAGCGTTTTTGGACGTGATGGATGTTCGTGTAAATACTCGCTAATTGCCCACGCAATAGAAATCCCATCGTAAGTACTAGTACCACGACCAATTTCATCTAAAAGCACTAAACTCCTTTCAGAAATATTATTAAGAATATTTGCAGTTTCATTCATTTCTACCATAAAAGTAGATTCTCCCATCGAAATATTATCGCTAGCTCCTACCCTGGTAAAAATTTTATCTACCAAACCAATATTTGCGGCTTTTGCGGGCACAAAACTCCCCATTTGTGCCATTAGTACAATTAGAGCCGTTTGTCGTAAAATAGCCGACTTACCACTCATATTAGGCCCGGTGATCATAATCACCTGCTGCTCCTCGCGATCTAAGAAAACACTGTTTGTTACATAAGATTCGCCAATTGGCAACTGTTTTTCGATTACCGGATGGCGACCTTCTTCGATTTGCAATTCAAAACCTTCCTCTATTTCAGGCTTACAATATTGTTCTATTTTGGCTTGCTGCGCAAAAGAGCATAAACAATCCATTTGCGCGATAAGTTGCGCATTTTGTTGTACTGGCTGAATATAATCATTCATCCAAAGCACCAATTTCGAAAATAATTGCTGTTCGAGTTGAAGTATCTTTTCTTCAGCTCCTAAAATTTTAGATTCGTATTCTTTCAATTCTTCAGTAATATATCTTTCAGCGTTTACTAAAGTTTGCTTTCTAACCCATTCAGCAGGCACTTTATCTTTATGCGTATTTCTAACTTCTATATAATAACCGTACACATTATTGTTACCGATTTTTAACGAAGAAATTCCGGTTGCTGCACTTTCGCGCTCCAACATATTGTTTAGATAATCCTTGCCGGAAAATGCAATATCGCGAAGCTCATCTAATTCTTTATGGAAACCTTTAGCAATTACATTCCCTTTCTGAACTAAAACCGGCGCCTCCTCATTAATACTTTCGGTTATTTTAGACCGAAGTAATTCGCAGGCATGTAAATTATCACCAATAACTTTTAAAGCTTCATTCTCGCAGTTTAAAGCGGTCTCTTTTACCGGAATAATGGCTTCTAAAGAATTTTTAAGCTGAATAACTTCACGCGGACTTACCTTTCCAGTGGCTACTTTTGAAATTAAGCGTTCTAAATCGCTCATTTCTTTAACCTGTTCCTGGATTTTATATAAAATCTCGGGATGCTCTAAAAGATAACCAACAACTTCGTGACGCTTTTTTATTTTTTCTGAATTCTTTAAAGGAAGCGCCAACCAGCGTTTAAGCAGTCGCCCGCCCATTGGAGAAATCGTCTTATCGATCACATCTAAAAGTGTTACCGCATTGGCAGCATTGCTGTGATATAATTCCAGATTACGGATGGTAAATCGATCCATCCAAACATATTCTTCTTCAGCAATTCGGCTAATCGCCGTGATATGCTGCAGTTTGTTATGCTGAGTTTCGGCTAGATAATGAAGAATCGCTCCGGAAGCAATAATACCTTCTTCCAAATGCGAAACCCCAAATCCTTTTAAAGAAGCAGTTTCAAAATGACTATTTAAAGTTTCTGAAGCAAAATCGTTTTTAAAAACCCAATCTTCTAAGTAGAAAATATGGTAATCTTCCCCAAAATCTGATGCAAAATTCTTTTTATATTTCTTCTGAATTAAAACTTCACTCGGACTAAAATTCTGAAGCAACTTATCGATATATTCCTGAGTTCCCTGCGCGGTTAAAAATTCTCCTGTTGAAACATCCAAAAAGGATATCCCCAGATTTCTTTTTCCGTAATGAATAGCACATAGGAAGTTATTCGATTTGCTATTTAAAACCTCGTCGCTTAGCGCAACACCGGGAGTCACCAATTCGGTTACGCCGCGCTTCACGATCTTTTTAGTCATTTTGGGATCTTCTAACTGATCGCAAATCGCTACCCGTTGTCCCGCTTTTACTAATTTAGGTAGATACGTATTTAGCGAATGATGCGGAAAACCAGCAAGCTCACTTCGCTCACTACCATTGTTACGTTTTGTAAGTACAATATTTAAAATTCGGGCAGCCACAACAGCATCTGCTCCAAAAGTTTCGTAGAAATCTCCCACCCGAAACAACAACATTGCATCGGGATATTTAGCTTTAATAGCCGAATATTGCTTCATTAACGGAGTCACTTTTGCTTCTTTCTTTGCTGCCAAAATCTTAGTATTTAGAATTGGCTAAAATAAAGAAACCGCTTTGCTATCCGAAAATTTGAAGCCTGCTTTTATTCACATTTTTTTGATTAGATGTGAGATATGAGAATTGAGTTTTAAGAATTAGCTTTGAGCAGTCAGCTAATATTAAAATCAAAATTCAGCATTTAAAATTTAAAATAGTTTTAAATCTATTTTCTAAAAGCGAAGCGATCTCATGTCTAAATTCTAACGACTAAACACTAATCTCTTTTCCTTCCGATCCTCCTACCGAAGGAAATAACTCGTATTCAAAATCGGGATGTAGGCCTTTTTCTTTTCGGTGAGAAACATAAATAATTGCGGTTTCGCTTTGCGCTGCTATTTGATTGATCAGATTTGTTATTTTTAAAGCACTTTTATCATCTAATCCTGTAGAAGGCTCGTCTAAAATTAATAATGGTGGATGTTTTATCATTGCCCTGGCAATTAGGATCATTCGCTTTTCGAGATTCGGTAAATCGTTAAACACTTTTTTGGCTTTATTCTGAAATCCTAAAGTTTCGAGCCATTGCTGTGCTAAAGCTTTTTGTTTATCCGACGGTTTTTGATATAAACCTACGCTATCTAATAAACCTGAAATTACCATGTCTTCAACCGTGTTTCTTCGATTAAATAATTCTGTAATTGCCGGGGAAAAATAGCCAATTTTCTTTTTGATATCCCAAACCGATTCGCCACTACCTTTTTTATTTCCGAAGAGAAATAAATCGACTCCGTAAGCTTTAGGATTATCGCCATAAACCATGCTTAAAATCGTAGTTTTACCTGAACCATTTGGCCCCGTAAGTTTCCAGAATTCACCACGTTTCACTTCCCAGCTGATATTATTTAAAATACGCCGCTCTTTGTAAGAAACAGTTACGTTTTCTAATCTCAGTAAAACTTCAGGAATATTCTCGAATACTTTTGGAGCAGGCGGAATAGTGCTTTCTTGCTCTAAAAATTGATTGTCATTTTCGCTAAAATCAATTTTATCTTTCAGCACAATATTCTCTTCTGTATCAAAGGTTAATACGGTATCTATAAAATCTAGAATATCTTCTTTTCTTCGGAAAATTTGCAGCATACTAAAATCAGATTCTAACTCGGTTAAGCGCTGCTTAAAACTTGCTACCGACTGTACATCTAAACAATCGAAAGGATCGTCTAAAATTAAATAATCCGGTTCCTTTTTCAACAAATACTCTAATAAAGCTTTTCGTTTTTCACCACTAGAAAATGTGCGCAAACTTCGATTTTCTTCTTTAACTAAAATAGAATTTCCGTGTTTTTGGTCTTCTTTTATAAAATTTTGTAAAACTGCTTCTGAATGTTCTAAGCCTTTTTTATACTGGAATTCCTCGAAACCAGCTACTTTTTTATCGTTGTTGATATCAGCGATAAGTTTAGCAACTGCTCGGTAATTCTCTGCGTAAATCGCAATATGTGTCATATTCTATTTTAAATTCTTAAGCCAATCGATTAGCCGGGTACTCCAATTTTCTAAATAATACTTCCCGTTTGCTAAAGCAAATCCATGCTCTCCTTCAGGATAAATATGCATTTCAGTTTTTATTCCATTTTTTTGTAAAGCAGCATACATACGCAGACTGTTTTCTACTGGAACTGCACCATCATCACCGGCATGTAATATAAAAGTCTCTGGAGTATTCTTAGTCACTTGTAACTCGTTAGAAAATTGTTCTTCTAATGCCGCACTTGGGTTTTTACCCAAAAGATTATCATGAGATCCTTGATGCGTTATTGCTGAATCCATACTGATTACCGGATAAATTAAAACCATAAAATCTGGACGCATTTCTTCGGAATCTGTAATATCTATTCCTGAGTACATAGCTTCCTGAAAATGCGTTCCTAATGTTGAAGCTAAATGGCCACCGGCAGAAAAGCCCATTACACCAACTTTATTTTTATCAATATGCCATGCTGAAGCATTCGCCCGCAACAATCTGATACCACGCTGTGCATCTTGAAGCGGTGCTTTAAAACTTTCTTTTATGGAAGCTGATAATGGTAAACGGTACTTCAGCACGCCGGCAGCAATTCCTTTTGAATTTAAAAATTTGGCAATCTGCGTGCCTTCCCAATCGTACGCCAAACCTGCATATCCTCCACCGGGACAAATAAGCACTGCCTGGCCGGTTGCCGATTGCTTCACCGGTAGATAAACTTCCAGAGTTGGTTTTTGCACTTTTGAAATCCAAACGACATCATCATCATTTATTTCTTCCTTTTCGGTAGATTGTTGATGATTAGGTATTTTGTCTTCAGGCCATAAAGGCAATGTTTTAACCTGTGCTGAAACTGATAAACCAAGAAATAGAAAAATTATGCTGAACGTCTTCATTAGAAATTAAGTTTAGCATAAAAATAATTAATTCTTCGAGGATAACGTAAGAAGAATCTAAAAACGGAAGTTAGAAGTACGAATTTTGAAGTTATAAAAAAGACAAAAATCAGTATTCAAAATGTTGAATTTTGAATGCTGAATTTTAATGCCTGCGATCGATTAAAGTCTAAGGAATACAGACTTTTTCAAACGCAAAACTAATCAGGATGAGATCCCGGGTCTACCGATAGCTATCGGGACGGGATGACGGAACTTTCCGAGCGTTTTTTCAGCAGTACGTCATGCTGAACTTGATTCAGCATCTCATTGACCTTCTAAAATCGATATTATCGAATTCGAATTGATTTTTTTTTTAAAATCCAAGCACAATGAGATCTCGGGTCTACCGATAGCTATCGGGACAGGATGACGAAACTTTTCGAGCGTTTTTTTCAACAGTACGTCATGCTGAACTTGATACAGCATCTCGTTACGCTTTTAAAATCCAAATTATTGAATTTGAAGTGAATTTTTCTCAAAAACCAATCAGGATGAGATCCCGGGTCTCCCGAAAGCTATCGGGACGGGATGACAAAATTTTTCGAGCGTTTTTTCAGCAGTACGTCATGCTGAAATTGATTCAGTATCTCATTGACCTTTTAAAATCGAAATTGTTGAATTTGAATTGATTTTCTTTAAAGCCAAGCACAATGAGATACCGGGTCTCCCTACAGTTATCGGAACGGGATGACGAAATTTTTTAGATTTTTCTATCAACTAAGGTCTAATAACTAACCACTTTTAGATAAAACGAACCAAAAAATCAAGAATCCTTTGATGGGAAATTTTCCGACGGAAGACGCTAAACAGAAAACAGAATGGAACAATCCCCATTCGGGGGTTAGGGGGATCTTTTACTGATATCCTGCAGCTTGAAGATTAAATAATTCGGCATACAGCTTATCATTTTGCATTAATTCTTCATGAGTACCAATTTCTAAAACCGAGCCGTTTTTTAAAACCATAATTCGGTCGGCAATTCGAACGGTGCTAAAACGGTGCGAAATAATTACGGCAGTTTTGCCCTGAGTAAGATTTATAAAACGATCGAAAGCTTCAGTTTCGGCACGCGCATCTAAAGCTGATGTTGGTTCATCTAAAATCAAAACCTCAGCATTTTTCATATACGCTCTTGCAATTGCAATTTTCTGCCATTGTCCACCAGAAAGATCTTTTCCTTGTTTAAAGCGTTTTCCTAATTGTTGGTCGAAACCTTTTGGAAGATCTGATATTACTTGATTCGCTAAACTTTTTTCTGCAGCAGCATCTAATTTCTCTTGATTTTCAATTTCCTTAATATCGCCCATCGCAATGTTCTCTCTCAGCGTCAATTCAAACTTTACAAAATCCTGAAAAATTACTCCGAAATATTGCTGATATTGGGTTTTATCATACTGCTTCACCGGTATTCCTTCTAATAAAATTTCGCCTTCTGTAGGTTCATAAAATCGAAGTAATAATTTTATCAAGGTAGTTTTCCCTGCACCATTTTCTCCTACAAAAGCTAACTTTTCTCCCGCTCGTAATTCAAAATTAATATTTCGAACCACCCATTGCTCTGATTTTGGATATTTGAAGCCTACATTTTTAAAACTGAAACCTATTTTTATTTCCTTCGGAAGTGGAAGTCCGGTTTCTACATCATCTTCATACTTTAGATCTAGAAATTCAAAATAATCCTGAAGGTATAAAGCACTTTCTGTAATTTGGGTGAAGCGCGTAAAAAAGCCTTGTAATTTTGAACGTAAGCGATTAAACGATCCCGAAAGAAAAGTAAGATCACCAAGCGTAAATACACCTAAAACCGTTCTAAAAACAATTAACGCATATGCTCCATAATAAGCGGAAGTTCCAATTACATTAAAAACAGAACCCCAACCGGCCCGTTTTTTTACCAAAATTTTATTAGCCAGATAATATTGATCGGACAAACTTTTAAAACGATTCGCCAGATAATTGGACAAACCAAACAATTTGACCTCTTTGGCAGTAACATCGCTCGCCCCGGCATAACGTAAATAATCAAGCTCCCGGCGTTCTTGCGTCCAGCTTCTTGCCAGCGAGTAACTGGTACCACTAAATTTAATTTCATTTAAAATTGTGGGTACGATAGAAACCACCAGTAAAACCAACAACCAGGGTTCGAAAGCTACTACCCCAACCAGTAGCGAAATAATAACAATTACATCTTCGCCCTGAGTTAGGATATTCGACATTAAACCAACTCTTCCGGTTGTTTGCCGCCTTGCTCTTTCAAGTTTATCGTAAAATTCAGAATCTTCTAACTGATCGAGATTCAGCTCGGCTGTTTTTTCAATAATTTTTACTGAAGTATCTATAGAATATTGATCGCCCAATAAGGCATCGGTGAGCGAAACCGCTCTATTCAATAAATCCGAAAGAATCGCTAAACCAAATTCAGCCGCTACAAATATCCATAATCTTGAAAAATCTTTTACTTCAGCATCGATTTGTACCACAACCTCATCAATAATAATTTTCCCAATCCACAATAAGGCTAACGGAATAATTGCACTTAAAATTCGGCTTCCCACATTAGCATAAAAGAGCAACGGATTTACTTTTCTGATTTCTTTAAAAAAGCGAGGCACAAATTTTAAAGAAGCAAAACTATCTTTAAGATTTATTTTATTGGGTTCTAATGATTTTTTAGGTCTTGGCAAATGCTTTGGTTTAAAAAAGTTCTTTTATATGGTCTTTGAAAATACAAAATCCTTACTTCCTAGCTAAAAATATAAAAGCTCCGAAAATGAATCCGGAGCTTTTATATTTTCAGTTTTAAAGAAATTTATTCTTCAGAAACCTGATCGAGTAAAACTTCGATTCCCTTTTCTAATTGTTGATCGCGACCTTCGCTAATTACGCCTGGCATATTTTTCACAATTATATCGGGTTCGGTTTGGTTATTTTCCATCCATTCTCCGGCTTTATTCTTTGCGCTAACAGGAACAACTCCCCAAACTGTACCATCGGCTAAACGCTCCCAGCCCGCGAAACTACAGGTTCCTGGTACCGGCATTCCAACAGTGGTTCCGATGTTTAAATCGGTATATCCACTAGCATAACAATGCCCGTCCGAATACATACTTTCATTAAACAAAGAAAGCGTAGGCTTGGTCCATCTGGACGTCGGTTCGCCACCCACTACTTTAGCTTCAGTTTCGTAAGTTATAAATGGAGTTCCGGTAAAAAATGCGGCTAAATCGGCTACCAAATCTCCACCTCCGTTAAAACGAGTATCTACAATTACTCCTTTTGTTTCAAAATATTTCCCCATCATATCTTCGTAGATCGATCGATAAGGCTCGTCACTCATTCCCGGGATATGAACATAACCTAATTTACCACCACTCTTTTCTTCAACTTCCTTACGGTTGATGCGTACAAAACGATTGTAAAGTAAATTGCGTTCTTCTCCTAAAGAAATTGGCTTCATGGTAATTTGTTTCGGCTTTTTAGCCTCAGGATCATTGAACTCTAACAAAACAAATTTATCGGCTTTATGATTCAGGTATTTTGCAATATCCTGATCGCTTTCTATCTTTTCGCCATCTATTGCAGTAATGATCATTCCTGCTTTAATGTCATAAGCTGCTTTATCTAAAGGCCCGCCTTTAATGACTTCAGTAATTTTGATTCCGTCTTCTTTAAAATCGTAATCGGTAAAAATTCCTAAAGAAGCTGTTTCGTCTCCTTCATCACTTCGATTACTATATCGAGCACCAGAATGAGAAACATTAAGTTCTCCTAACATTTCTGCAAGCATCTCTGCAAACTCGTAGGAATTTCCAATATGCGGAAGATATTTTTTATACTGAACATATAACGAATCCCAGTTTTTTCCGTGGAAAGTAGGCTCGTAAAATACATTTTTGGTTCTGATATACACATGGTCGAACATCTTTTCTCTTTCAGCAACTTCATCATAATACATATCTCCTGAAATTTTAATACCTTCAGATTTCTCTTTTTCAACATCTATTTTAGATATATTTCCGCCGCTTAATAAATAAAGATTTTCCTGTTTTTCATCCCAAACTAAGCTTCCACCTCTAGAATTCAGTTTTACCGCCATATTGGTTTCACCCGTACGCAAATTGGTTTCCCAAAGGTTATTTTTGTCTTCGAAACTAGACAGATAATAAATTTTCTCTCCATCCTTAGATAGCACGGCATCACTTAAGCTACTGGAATGAGTCGTCAGTCGTTCTTTGCGCTCTTTTAATCCATCCCAATCAAACTCCAAAGCTTTGGTTTCTTCTGCCTTCTTTTTATCCTTTTTAGATTTATTTTTGTCTTTTTCGTCCTCGTCCTTATCTTCTTTTAACGCCTCTTCTACGGCTTTCATCAGCTTATAATCTTCTTCAGACATTTTGAATTTATCATAAGCATCTTGCGTAAAGAACATCGAATACACATCGGTTTCGGTTCTTCCACTGGTGGCGTAACTTTTTAGTCCGTTTCTGTTACTAAACCAAATCATCTGCTTTCCTTCATTCGCCCATTTTGGTTCGTAATCCTGATAACCACTTTCGGTTAAATTCTCACGCTTACTACCATCGGCTGCTAAAAGCAGCACTTCATTATTGCTAAGTAATTTACCCCAATCTACCAACAACCATTTACTATCGGGACTCCAGGTAAAATATTGATCGCCATCGCCCATTGTAAATAAATCCTTTGGAGTTAACAGCTCAATCTCCTTTCCTGTAGCAACATCTTTCACCTTTAAAGTTCTTCTACCTGAAATATAAGCCAGCTTTTTACCATCGGGAGAATATTCTGCCAGATAGCTATCATCCTCGTTTTTGATAAGCGTTTCTTCTTTTAGTAAAGTTGAAGCATAGAAAAAAGGTTCTTCTTTTCGTACAATTTCAGTTTTATATACATTCCATATTCCATCTCGTTCACTAGAATATACTACAGATTTGCCATCTGGCGCAAAAGAAAGAAAGCGTTCGCGGTTGGGCGTGTTGGTTATTCGTTTAGTAAGTGAACCATCGGTAGAAGTAACAAATACTTCTCCTCGCGCAATAAAAGCGATTTCTTTTCCATTAGGAGCGATTGCCATTTCTTCTACTCCGTCATTAATATTGATGTAATTATCGCTATTGTCTCCCGATTGTGTTCTAATATTTACCTGTACTTTTTTAGGTGACTCACCTTCTTTCATGGTATACAATTCGCCATCATATCCAAAAGACAAAGTACCATTCCCAAAACTTAAAAAACGTACCGGAAAATCTGTAAAATCGGTTAATTGTACGTTTTCTTCAGGATTCGCTAAAGACAATTTATGAATATTGAAATTTCCGCTTTCTTCACTTAAATAATATAAATTCTCTTCAGATTTATCAAAAATCGGTTGGCGGTCTTCCCCTTTAAAAGAAGTAATCATTGTATGCTTATCTTCTTCCACATAATATTTCCATAGATCGCGAGTCACCGAAGATACATGATGTTTACGCCATTCATTTTCTCCTCCCGGTTTATCGTGATATACCAATGTTTTTCCATCTTCACTTACCTGAACATATTCTGCCGGGATGGTAAAAATTTGATCTACACGTCCTCCTGAAACCGGCACTTTATAAAGTTCTGGTTGCGAACCGGTAGGAAATTGACGATGTTCTGCCAAATCCTGGCGAACTGCACCAAATATAACCGACTTATTATCTGCGGAAAAAGAATACGGATGCTCATCGTTACTATGGAAAGTTAGCCGTGTAGCGGGACCGCCTAAAGCATCCATTACAAAAACATCGAAGTTGCCATAACGGTCGGATGCAAAAGCCAATTGCTTGCTATCCTTACTCCACACCGGCATATAATCATGCGCTTTATGATAAGTTAATTGTTTGGCATCACCACCGCTGGCAGCAACGCTATATAAATTCCCTTTATAGGTAAAAGCGATGGTTTTTCCGTCGGGAGAAATACTTTGATAACGAATCCATTGTGGACTAACCTGAGCAATACTAATCATATTAATAAATAGTACTGCGACTAGCGAAAAGAGCGTTTTCTTCATAAATTTTATGTGAATGTTTTCAAGAAAATTAAATATTCTCTCAAAGATGATAAAAAAAGATGAGGTTTAAAATTACAGATCATTCCTAAAGATGCTCTGCAAAACCTGATATTTCTATTCTATTTCAGAATTGCTAAAATTTGATTTTTTAAATCTTTATTTAAAATAAAATCAATTGCGAAAACAGCAAAAATTAAATTATCCTTAGTGAATTCAAAAAGCGAAAAAAAAGCATTTATTTTTATTTTTGCAGCATGAAGAATAGAAAAATCAAAAACAGCGAGTTAAATCGAAAGTCGGTTGAAGAATTTAAAGAAGCCGAAAAAACACCTATTATCGTTATTTTAGATAATATTCGAAGTCTTAATAATATTGGTTCGGTTTTTAGAACTTCTGATGCGTTTTTGATTGAAAAAATCTATTTATGCGGAATTACGGCGAAACCACCACATAAAGATATCCAGAAAACCGCTCTTGGCGCTACCGAAACAGTAATTTGGGAACATGTTGAAGATACTTTAGAACTAGTTGAAAAACTTAAAGAAGATCACGTAAAAGTTTTTGCAATAGAACAAGCTGAAGGTGCGGTTATGCTTAATGATTTTAATCCTGAAATTAGCGAAAAAATAGCTATAGTTTTTGGGAATGAAGTAAAAGGTGTACAGCAAAAAGTAGTCTCAGCTAGTGATGGTGTAATCGAAATTCCGCAAGCCGGAAGCAAACATTCTTTGAACATCTCAGTAAGCACAGGAGTTATTCTTTGGGATTTATATTCTAAACTGAAATTTCAGGATTAGATCGCTTCGTTTTTGGAGCTTAGATATTAGACGTGAGATTTTAGAAGAGACGAGAGAGTCGAGATGCAAGAATCAGGATGAAAATTTTAAATTTTGAATGTTGAATTACAAATATAAAACGGCCTATCGAAAATTACTCGTAAAATTGGAAGTAAGAGAAGCGTCTTAATTTTAGGCTGTCTGAGCGATAGCGAGTTTCTAAAATTCAGCTTCCGAACGTACAATTTAGAGTAAGTTTAGTAAGCCTAGACTTTTTTGTTTCTTTTTTCGGCAATGGAAAAAAGAAAATGAATGAGTCCAAATAAACTTCTTTTTTCGTCATGACAAATTTGATTCAGAATCTTATCCAACACGATGAGATTCCGTGTCAAGCACGGAATGACGATCAATACATTGTAAATTAAAATCTACAAATCAATCTCCGCTAATAACTTCAAATAATCTTTGCGATTGTTTACAAAATCCAGTTCAGAAATATCGATGATCTGTACTTTCATATTCGTTTGAGATTTCATGAAAGACAAATAACTTTTATTGATATTCATTAAATAATCGGGCTGAATATTCTGCTCGTATTCCCGGCCTCTTTTTTTTATATTCTGAAGTAAACGCTCGGTATTTTGATAAAGATAAATGTACAAATCTGGTTTTACGAGTTCTTTGTACATCAAATGAAATAGCTTTTGATAAAGCGAATATTCATCTTCTGCCAGAGTTAT
The DNA here is from genome assembly GCF_030409505.1 of Zunongwangia endophytica. NCBI lineage: Bacteria > Pseudomonadati > Bacteroidota > Flavobacteriia > Flavobacteriales > Flavobacteriaceae > Zunongwangia > Zunongwangia endophytica. The sequence goes on from NZ_JAUFPZ010000002.1 coordinate 2,457,508, forward strand.
TTTAGCAAAAATAAGCGATTTAAATACATCGTAGTCTGAAATCACAAAGTCTTTAAACAAATCATACTGCGCTAAATCGTCTGATAATTGTTGATAACGATCGGCTAAAAAAGACATTTCCAACGAAAATGCATAACGCTCCTGATCTTCGTAGAATTTTGGTAAAAAAGGATTGTCTTTAAAACGTTCTAAAATTAATTTCGCATTAAAATCCTGAGAAACCATGGTCGAAAAACTGGTCTTTCCGGCACCAATATTTCCTTCAACAGCGATATAGTTACAAGCATTGAATTTCAAATTCATTGTTGGTACTTGCAATTTTTTATCAATCTTAGAAATTTCAGAAGCATCATTTACTTCTAAAAGCAATTGCTGAATTTTCTTTTTCAGAACTGGATGCACTTCAGCTGAAGCAATATCGTTTAAAGGCTGCAACACAAATCGTCGATTTTGAATTTGTGGATGCGGTAAGGTTAAAATTTCTGTCTCCACCACTTCATCTTCAAACAACAACACATCTAAATCTAAACATCGATTTTGGTAATTTCCAGTATCGTTTCTTTTTCGTCCAAAATCGGCTTCGATCGCCAATAATTTACGCAGCACATCTTCCGAAGTAAAACGTGTGTTAACTGAAATACATGCATTCAAAAAAGCATTCCCACTAAAGCCCCAAGCCGGAGTTTCATAAACCGATGAAACCTGCAAAACGCTACCGATTTCCTCAAAAATCCTATCGATGGCTTTTTGCAAAATATTAAAACGTTCGCCTTCATTGCTTCCCAGCGCTATATGTACTATCTTAGGGGCTTTCAAACTTTATTTAAGAAAATTTTAATAAGGGATCTGCTATAATTTCACAGCAAATTAAGCAAAACAAATGCACATACCCTTAATTTTGCGACTAAGTATTTCAAAAAAATAATTTGGCTCAACTGAACTTAAAAGATAAACTAACTGCCTATAGATTTTATCTAATTTTAGCGGCTTTATTTATCGCTTCTCTGGTCGTTTCGAACTTGATTTTCCAAAAATTTTTTAGCTGGGATTTTTTCGGAATTTACACCTTTGAGATCTCGGTTGGCATTTTACCCTATCCGGTTACTTTCTTAATCACCGACATTATTAGTGAAGTTTACGGAAAGAAGAAAGCGAATCAGGTTGTAACCGCAGGGATTTTTGCCTCGCTTTTTTCTTTACTAATTATTTATACCGCAGATGCTGTACCGGCAACCGATTGGTCGCCCATAGGAAATGAGCTCTTTCAAAAAGTATTTGGTGCAACCGCAATTGCTGTGATCGCATCGATGCTTGCTTACTTACTAGCACAGTATATTGATATCCAGCTTTTTCATTTTTGGAAAAAACTTACCAAAGGAAAGCATTTATGGATACGAAACAACTTTTCAACATTTCTATCCCAATTTGTGGATACATTCTCGGTACTAATTTTGCTTTGTAGCTTTGGTAAAATAGAATGGGATAAATTTGAAACGCTTTTACTTAGTGGTTTTCTATTTAAAGTGCTCGTCGCAATTTGCGATACTCCGTTTCTTTATTTATCCGTTTTTGCTATAAGAAAGCGATTTAAACTAGCACAGGGAGAAGAAGTTATATTAGAACAAGAATAATTCGCAATAACTTACCTGGCATTAATTAACGACTTACTAAACTAGTCTCATTATGAAAAAAGTTTTAAAAATTATAGGGATTACGCTGTTGGTGATCATTGTATTACTTATTGCAGCGCCATTTATATTTTCATCACAGATCGAAGATTTCGTGAAAAAAACGATTAATGATAATGTTAATGCAAAGGTTGAATTTGCCGATATCGACCTTAGTTTTCTAAGAAGTTTCCCGCAAGCTACAGTTGTACTAAGTGAGATTAGCGTAATTAACAATGCTCCTTTTGAAGGTGATACTCTTGCTAATGTAGAAGAATTAACGCTTGAAATGAGCATCAAAGAATTGTTTAAAGGAAGTGAAGAAGCCAAAAAGATCGATGAGTTTAAAGTAAACAATGCGTATATCAATATCCTTGTAGATTCTTTAGGCCAGGCAAATTATGATATTGCCATTGCAGATACTACAGCTACGGCAGAGACGCAAACCTCATCGAATACTAGTGGCGGATTCAGTTTAGATGTGCAGCATTACGAGATCAATAATTCGAAATTGAATTACGTTGATAAAGGTGCAAAAATGGCGTTGATTTTAGAGGAATTAAATCACCAGGGAACCGGAGATTTTTCACTCGATCAAACCGAATTAGATACTGATACCGAAGCTATCGTTTCTTTCGAATTTGATAGTATTAACTATTTAAGCCGAAATAAAATAGCTTTAGATGCCGTGCTTCAAATGGATCTGGAAAATATGAAATATACGTTTCTAGAGAATGAAGCTACTATAAACCAATTACCTTTAACTTTTGATGGTTTTGTCCAAATGGAGGGTAACGATACGAACATCGATCTTACTTTTAAAACACCTTCATCTGATTTTAAAAACTTCTTAGCAGTAATTCCTGAAGTCTACGCCAAAAACATCGAAAATGTAGAAACTACAGGAGATTTTGTAGTGAACGGAATAATTAAAGGAACAGCTAACGATACTTATATTCCAAAATTAGATATTAAAGTAAGCTCTAGTAATGCTTCTTTTAAATATCCAGATTTGCCAAAAAGTGTAGATGATATTAATCTGGATCTTCGTGTGTTAAACGAATCCGGAATTGTAGAAGATACCTACTTAACCTTTAACAACGTAAAGTTTAGAATCGATCAAGATCGCTTTGCTGCTAATGGTAGCGTAAAAAACCTAATGGGAAATATGCTAGTGGATCTGGATTTAGATGGAACCCTAAATTTAGCGAATCTCGATCAGGCTTATCCGCTGGATATGGATTTAGACTTAAATGGTATTTTAACGGTAGATGCTTCTGCTAATTTTGATATGGCTAGTATAGAAAAAGAGCAATATCAAAACGTAAAAAGCAGCGGTACGGCAAGTATTAAAAATTTCAGTTATAAATCTCCAGAAATCCCGAATGAGGTTAAAATATCCAGCGCGAAAGTAAACCTTAACCAGGGGAATGTTTCAGTTCCGGAACTAAATTTAACGACGGGACAAACCGATTTGCAAGCATCAGGAACTATACAGAATTTGATGGGATTCTTATTTACCGATCAGGTGCTAAAAGGAGACTTCAACGTAAAATCAAATACTTTTGCAGTTAGCGATTTTATGGTTGCACAAACTGAAGAAAAACCAGCTACAACTTCAGAAGAAAATTCTTCAGAAGAAACAAAAACAGAAAAAGTGACTACGGGTGAAGAGGCTATAAAAATTCCTTCATTCTTAGATGTCGCGCTTAGCTTTAATGCAAATAAAATTTTATACGATAATCTTCAGTTGACCAATGCCAAAGGGAAAGTGATTATACGTGATGAAACTGCTACATTACAAAATATCACTTCAGATATATTTGGCGGAAATATCGCATTAAACGGAAATGTTTCTACCAAAAATCCTACGCCTACTTTCGATATGTCTTTAGACCTGAATGCGATAAGCATAGCGGAGTCTTTTAATGATTTGGAATTAATGCGAGGTCTTGCTCCTATCGCAAATGCGCTACAGGGAAAAATTCAGACTAATCTTAAACTTAAAGGTGACCTAAATAATGACCTTACTCCTATTCTTACCACTTTAGCCGGAGATGCTTTAGCCGAAATTTTAACTGCAGATGTGGATACCAAAAAAATGCCGCTTTTAGCAAAATTAGATGATCAGCTGAATTTTATAGATCTTGATGATATCAATCTAAATAATTTAAAGACAAAATTGAACTTTGATAACGGCGCGGTTAATATTCAGCCATTCGATTTTAAAATTAAAGATGTTTTAGTGCAGATTTCAGGAAGTCATGGTTTTGATATGAATATGAATTATAAGCTGAATTTGGATGTTCCTGCAAAATATTTGGGCAATCAGATAAGTGGCACCTTAAGCAAACTTAGCGGATCTAGTCTTGAAAATACGAAAGTTGAAATCCCAGTGGGATTAAACGGAACCTTCCAAAGCCCTAAGATTAACCTGAATATGCAACGAGCAATTACTAGTTTAACTCAGAAAATTGCTGAAGAACAAAAGGATAAATTAAAAGAAAAAGGAACTAATGCTCTAAATGACCTTATTAATAAACAATTAGGGAAAAATAACAAAGGTAATCCTACAACGACCGACAGCACGGGTACTGCAAAACCAACAAAAGCTCCAGATTCTACAAAAACTCAGGAGAAGAAAATCGAAGATGCGGCTAAATCTATTCTTGGCGGGCTTTTGACTAAGAATAAAAAGAAGAAAGATACTGTGCAATAGTTCAATGAGTAGTGCGTAGTGCGTAGTGCGTAGTGCGTAGTGCGTAAAAAAGAAGACCCGCTTGGATTCTAAAAATCTAAGCGGGTTTTTATTTAATATTTATGTTGTTTGCCTCCGCAATATTAGCTGGTGTCTTTGTGATAAACTTTGCCAATACAATATGATGACCTTTCTTGGAAGTCGGTATTTCTTCTAAAGTTAGTTTCAGCATAAAATTTGTATCCACCTTATATAAAGCACAATCAAGATCTAGCACTTCTTTATCTATTTGAACTACGATAGGCAAATCAATATCTGCATGTTCTAAAATGAGATCTTTTATAGACACATACTCAGGTTGATATTCGTCTTTATAGGTAATAATTATTTTACCATCAAAATGAGCGCTATCTAGAATAAAAGGCTCTTTCTCGACTTCAAGACTTTTAATATTATCGGGGTTTAGGGTTGGATACAAAACCTGATTCGCTATAAATTGATCTTCTATAAAAAGAGCGATCTGATCTTCAGCATTAGCACTATTCAATAGATTAACGACCTCCATTTCAGAATCTTCTGAATACTTTTTTTGGGGATGTTCTATTTCTTGTCCAAAAAGCAAAGAAGTTGTAAAAAATAATAAGACAAAATTCGATAATTTCAACATAAATCTTATTTTTTAGTACAAACAGGAAACACTATTTCTCTATTTTTTTAATTACTTTACAAGGATTTCCGGCAGCGAAAACATCATCAGGAATGTCTTTGGTCACTACACTTCCTGCTCCTATAACTGCTCGATTTCCAATTTTGACACCGGGACAGATGGTAACATTCCCACCAACCCAAACATCTTCTCCTATTTCTATCGCTTTAGAAAATTCTAAAAGTGAAGCCCTTTCCTTTGCATTTAGAGGATGCGAAGCAGTATAAATTTGCACATTAGGACCAAACATACTTCGAGAACCTATGCTAACTTCCATGC